>NZ_JBSFMS010000088.1:0-31413 GCF_053599675.1 Streptomyces sp. NPDC000880
CATCTACGAGGTGCCTTGCTGATTGTGCGTGATGGTTGTGTGGTAACTCCCATCTTCGCAGGTCAGCAGGCACCTCTCTTCATTTCTCTATCCACGGGACACGGGACAGTCGGTGGATCGAGGCTAAGAGCCTTGCACCAGATCCGCACCAGAAGGGTCCTTGTCGCCCTTCTGCCGGGCGGCCCGCACCAGCTGGTCCAGCCCGCGACGGTGACCGATGACGGGATCTCTGTAGCCACCGACCACTGCACGCTGACTCAGCGCTGGTCGCTGTTCCGCGGCTACCGGGGCACTCGCGATCACTTGGTCCTGCTCAGTCGGGACCCGAACATCCTGTGCCTCGAAGTACTGCCCAAGAGCGGTCTGCGGGCCGCGGAGGACGCCATCCGTCTCCAGGCGCTCCTCGACCGCCATCTCAACCGGGCCTGACATCGTCGACGGCGGAGCACAGGACGCCCCGAGACGCGGCACAGCCGCGCGGCTCTGCACCAAGAGGGTCAACGCTGCGGGCGAGGTGATCGCCTGAGTCGGCCTCCGAGGCTGCCCGGGTGGAGGCCGGCTCGAACCGGTGCCCGCTACAGCGGTATGTGGATGTCGAGGACGGGCCCTGTCGCGCGGGTGGGCGGCGCCTCCAGACTCTCCAGGACGTGGAGCATTGGTGCATTGACCGCGGCGAGCGACGCGGTCAGGGTGTGGTGGCCGGCCCGGCGGGCCACATCGGCCGCATGCGCGGCCAGAGGCTTGAGCGGACCCACCACGTTTCGGCACGCGGCCGCGCGCCGACCTGCTACCTCCTGTAGGACCCCGTAAGCGCGGGGGCGCGCCGGACCGCGGAAGTCCGGGGCGCCCACGCGCCAGTACGCGGCGCATCACCCGGTGGAGGGTGAGCCTCCCGGTTTCTTCTGTTTGGGGGTGGGCGTGGAGCCGCCGCCGGTGGGGCCGCCGACCAAGCCTCCCGTGCCACCGCCGGTGGACGAGGTGTCGGTGGGACTGGGCGTGGGGCTGGTGCAGCCGAACATGAGCGGGCTGCACGGCGTGACCGATGGACTGCTGCTCGCGCTCTGCCACGGGGCGACGGTCGGCGACGCCGGCGCGCTGCTGGGCGCGGGGGCGGGCGCGGACGGCGAGGGCAGGGGAGCCCCGTTCTCGCTGGTGCCCTGACCGAGCTGCGGCGCCGGCGGGAAGTCCTTGACCGGCGTTCCATGCAGCGCGGCCGTCATGTATCCCGTCCACACCTCGGTCGGCATGTCGGCACCGAAGACCTTGGCCATGCCGCCGACACCGCCCATCGACCGCAGGCCGGCGTTCTTCGGGTCCTCCTTGAACATCACGACCGAGGTGGACAGCTGCGGCGTGTAGCCGACGAACCAGGCGGACTTGTAGTTGTCTGTTGTACCGGTCTTGCCCGCCACCGGGCGGCCGAGCGCCTGCGCGTTGGCGCCCGTACCGGACTTGACGACGCCCTGCAGCACGTCGGTCACAGCAGCAGCCGTCTTGGAGGGTATGGCCTGGCCGCCCGTGGGCGCGGCGAACCCGGGCTGCTGGGTCCCGTCCTTGAGCACCTTCGTTACCGAGTACGGCTCGTGGTGGATCCCGCTGTTCGCGAACGTGCCGTAGGCGTCGGCCATCCGGATCGCGGACGGGGAGGAGGTGCCGATGTAGAAGCCTGCGGTGTCGTACTGCAGGCTGCTCCTGAGCAGCCCCGCCTGGAGGGCCTCGTTCTCGACGTTGCTGTAGCCGACGTACTCGCCGAGCTGCACGTACGGGGTGTTGATCGACTGCTCCATGGCCTTGCGGAGACTGATGGAACCCCACTGGGTCGGGGTGTCGTTCTGCTGGTGCAGGTAACCGGTCGGGTCGTTGCTGTCCGGTATGTAGTTGCCCTGCTGGTCCTTGATCTTGATGCCGTTGTTGCCGTTGAACTTGCTCGCCGGCGTGATCGGTGAGGGCGGCCGGCCGGGGGAGAGCACCGCGCCGTGGTCGATGGCGGCAGCCAGGTCGAACGGCTTGAACGTTGAGCCGCCGGGGACACCGACCGTGTTGGCGTTGTTGGTGAAGTGCTTCTTGTCGAGTCCGGGGCCACCGTAGAGGGCCACGATCCTGCCGCTTGTCGGATCCACGGAGGCGGCGCCGACCTGGACGTTCTGGTCGGCGGAACGGTGCTGCGGGTCGAGGTGCTGCTTGGCCATCTTGTCTACTGACGCCGCGAGTTCGTTCACCTTGTTCTTGTCGAACGTGGTGTAGATCTGGTATCCGCCGTTGTTGAACTGCTGGTCGTCAATGTTCAGGTGGGTCTTGACGTAGTCCTCGGCCGTCTGGACGAGATACCCGACCTGCCCGGTCATCGCCCCGTTCGTGCTCATGGCGACCGGTGTGGGGAACCCGGCGGCGATGTACTGCTGCTCCTGGGCGGCGCTGATCTGGTGGATGACTACCATGCGGTCCAGCACGTACCGCCAGCGGGCCGTGGCCGCCTGCTTCGCCTGCGGATCGCTGTCCGCGTTCATCAACACGCTGGGCTCGTTGACCGTCGAGGCCAGGAACGCGCCCTGGCTGACGTTGAGGTCCTTGGCGTGGACGTGGTAGTAGGCCTCGGCGGCGGCCTCGATGCCGTAGGCGCCGCGACCGTAGTAGTTGCTGTTGAGATAGCCCTGCAGGATCTCCTGCTTGCTCATCTTTGTGCCGATCTTCAGGGAGATCATGATCTCCCTGAACTTGCGGGTGACCGTCTGGCTCTGGTTGAGATACGAGTTCTTCACGAACTGCTGCGTGACGGTCGAGCCGGACTGGACCGCACCGCCCGACGCCATGTGGTAGACGGCCCGCAGGATGCCCTGCGGGTCGATACCGGGGTCGGTGTAGAAGGAGGCGTTCTCCGCCGCGAGGAAGTCCCACTGCACCTTGGCCGGCACGTCCGCCAACTGCACGTTCTGCCGGTTGACCTGGCCGACGCCGGCCATCACCGATCCGTCGGACCAGTAGAAGACGTTGGCCTGCAGCTGCGTACTCGGGTTGATGTCGGGTATCTGGGTGGTCGCGTAGGCGTAGCCCACCCCGGCCGTCAGGGTGCCGAAGAACATCACGAAGATGCCAAGCAGTTGCCGCCAGGACGGGATCCAGCGCCGCAGGCCGCGCCGATCGGCGCGGGGGTAGTTGATGAATCGTTTCGCGCCGGGCGGTGCCGACCTGCCGTCGCGCACGCCGGCGTGCCGCCGTCCGGCACCCGCCTTCTGGCGCCCTGCGCGTCGGCCGGCAGCCTGCGCCGCTCTGCGCATCTCGGCGCGCGTCATCCGCGCCTGCTCGCGCGCCGGGCCGGTGCCTTCCCGGCCCCGGCCGTCACGCCCGTCGTAGGTCGGCGAGGACCGCTGCGGTAGTCGCTCATGCTCTTTGCTGCCTTCCCTCTGCGCGCTGCCCCCCTTGGTCACACAGCCTGTAAAAGTGCGCAGCGGTCCCGCCGGTTCCCGACTGACCGTGTGAGCGATACCTCTTCCGGTCCCGTTGTTACGGAGGTTGTGGTCCATCACAATGCACTGCACCTGGTTGGTGCTCTCTGGGTGATCTTGGCGTCGCGCATCGTCCGCTCCGCCGCGTAGTCCCTGGTGCAGCCGTAGCCGCCGAGCGTGACGTCGCCGCCACGACGGTTTTCAAGAAGGGGTACCCGAGGCGGCAACTTGGCCTTGACCTGTGCCGATAGCCCTGCCTCACCGTCTCCGCCGGGGGACCGGACACGCCTGGTCCACCGCCACCGGTCTCGTGAGCCGTCACTGCCGCAAGGTCTGAACGGACGGGCGCACGCTCTCTTCGTCCCGAACGCGATACCGGGCCTGTTGACCTTCAGGCGACCAGGTCACGGCCGTGGCTCCCGGCTCCGAGTGTCAGCCATCGTCCACGGCAGGCAAGTCACATGTCGGGGTAGACGGCTCCCCCTTGGGCTCCCGCCAAAGGTCTTTAACGGCTGATTACGGGGTGTGAGGTTGACTCCGGTACGGGCGAGCAAGCCGCCGATGGGGTCGGGCCGGTACTGCATTCGTCCGAGCCGGGTCTTCACCAGGGCGGTGGAACGAGCGGATATGGAGGGCGAGGCGTGCGGAGCGTGGATACCGCAGGGCCTGAGTCCGGGACAGCCGCGCACATCGGCCGGATCGGCCGGTGGCCGCTGCGGTGGCACCACGCGCTGCTCTCGGCTTGGACGGCCTGCTGGTTCTTCGTGACCGAGCGCAACGGCGGCTTGTCGTGGCACTACCTCAAGACCGGTGAACAACTGCTGTTCGGCCAAGTGCCGGGCGGCGGCCTCGCCCTGTACGCCAACCACCCCGAACTGCAGATGGGCCCGGTCAGCTTCCTGGGCGCCGCACGCGGAGCCTGCGGAAGCACCAGCGTGTGCCGTCCGGGGTGGTGACCGAGAAGAACGGTTCCCGGCGTCCCAGCTGTAGTGCCGGGTGTCTGGCTTGCGTGAGAGATGGCGCTTTTGACGCGGAGGGACCCTGCCCTGCGGGTCATGCTCGTAGCGGGCCGAGCCCGGGCGGGCGGTGCGGGTCCCGGTGTACTTGCGGGGGCACTTCGACGGCGAACCCGGTCCCGGCGTCATCGACAAAATCGGAGTACAGCAACCACACCGGCCGAAGCCGGCCTTCGACGCACTCGACGAGCCGAGTGGCCAGCCGACAACGCACCGCAGCCCCCCCGACTGCGAAGCCGACCTGACGACCGCATATGGACCCGAGCGAGTTGCGGTGAGCATCGCGACCGTGAGCCGGGCAACAGGGGTGAAGGGTTTCAATCAGGGCGGATGCATTACTAAGGTGTAGCTAACCTAACTCGGCGGGCCACTAAACAGCCCCCACTGACTGACAAGGACGCTCATGCGCTGGTCAAGACGCCTGAAAGCAACTTGCCTTGGTTTGGCGGTCGCATCGACGGCGCTCGTTGGGTGTAGTGCCGGCGGCGCCCAGTCGGACAACGGAACGTTGACGCTGTACAACGCCCAGCACGAGGACCTGGTCCAGGCGATGGTGGACGGTTTCACCAAGGAGACCGGCATCAAGGTCAACATGCGGTCCGGGGACGACTCAGAGCTGGCGAACCAACTCGTCCAGGAAGGGACGGCGTCGCCGGCGGATGTGTTCCTGACGGAGAACTCGCCGGGCATGGACTTGGTGGACAGCAAGGGCGGGTTCGCAAAGGTCGACGACGCGGCCGTGGCATCGGTCCCCCGCCAGTTCGTCCCGTCGAGCGGCAACTGGGTGGGCTTCGCGGCCCGCTCGACGGTGCTGGCCTACAACTCCCGGCAGCTCAAGCCCGATGCGCTGCCCGCGTCGATCATGGATCTCGCCACGCCGCAGTGGAAAGGCAAGGTCGGCATCTCCCCAGGCGGTGCGGACTTCCAAGCCATAGTCAGTGCCGTGGTGACAGTGAAGGGTGAGGCCGCAGCAGCTCAGTGGCTTGCCGGCCTCAAGGCCAACGCCCAGATCTACCAGAGCAACACGGCGGTGATGAAGGCGGTCAACGCCGGCCAGATCCAAACGGGCGTGATCTACCACTACTACTGGTACAAGGACCAGGCGGAGTCCGGCGCCAACAGCGCGAACACCAAGCTCAAGTACTTCGGCAACAAGGATGCCGGTGCGTTCGTCAGCATCTCGGGCGCCGGCGTGCTGAAGTCGAGCAAGCACCAGGCGCAGGCCCAGCAGCTGGTGAAGTACCTGACCAGCAAGAAGGGCCAGCAGATCCTGGCCGACAGCACGGCCCTGGAATACCCGGTCGCCAGCGGAGTGCCTGCCAATCCGAAGCTCAAGCCGCTGAGTGAACTCGCGCCGCCGGACATCGACCCGGCGAAGCTCAACGGTCCTCAGGTAGTAAAGCTGATGCAGCAGGCAGGCCTTCTGTGAGCGCACCCACCAACACCCGTACCGTTCCCGTCGCCGGCACCGGCGGCGGGAACGGTGCCGGGAACGGTGACGGCCGCGGCGACGCGCCGGCTCGCACGCTGCGGGCGCGGGCGCGGGCAGTCCTGCGGTCCTACCCCCCGTTGCTGCTGGCGTCAGCCGTAGTGGTGGCGCTGATCGCGTTGATTCCGCTCGGCTTCGTGATCGGGTACACGATCAGTCTCGGATGGGCCGAGGCCGCGCCACTGGTATTCCGTCCCCGCACTGGCGAGCTGTTGTGGAACACCGCCCGACTGACGATCGGCTGCATGGTGTTCTGTGCGTTGATCGGCATCGGGGCCGCCTGGCTGGTCGAGCGGTCGACCCTGCCGGGTCGGCGCATCTGGAACGTGTTGCTGGTGGCACCGCTGGCCGTTCCCGCCTTCGTCAACAGCTACGGGTGGGTCTCGCTCGTGCCCTCGGCCAGCGGGTACGGCGGAGCGCTGCTCATCGTCACGCTGTCTTACTTCCCGCTGGTCTACCTGCCGGTGGCATCGTCGCTGCGTGGTCTGGATCCTGGGCTGGAGGAGACCGCACAGGGCCTTGGGTACGGCTCGATGCGGACCTTCCTGCGGGTGATCCTCCCTCAGCTCCGCCCCGCTCTGTTGGGCGGCCTGCTGTTGGTCGGACTCCACCTGCTCGCCGAGTTCGGGGCGTTGCAGTTGCTGCGTTTCCCCACCTTCACCACCGCCATCTACGACCAGTTCCGGTCGTCGTTCAACGGCCCGGCCGCCAACATACTGGCGGGAGTGCTGGCGGCGTGCTGCCTGGTGCTGCTGCTGGCCGAGCATCAGCTCCGTGGCCGAGCACGGTACTCACGGGTGGGCTCCGGGACGGCACGTCCGGCCCCGCGCGTCAGGCTTGGGATGTTCGCCGGTCCCGCACTGCTGGGCATGGGCGCCCTGATCCTGCTCGCGCTGGGCGTACCCCTGGGCAGCCTCGTGTTCTGGCTGACCACCGGCAGCTCACAGGACTTCCCCGTACAGAGCTTGATCGAGACGACCGCGAACTCGCTCGGCCTCGGCGCGGTCGCCGCGCTCATCACCACGGCGCTGGCCCTGCCGGTGGCGTGGTTGTCCGTGCGCCGCCGTGGCCGGTTCAGTCTCATCCTTGAGCGCAGCATGTACTTCGGCAACTCGCTGCCCGGCATCGTCGTCGCCCTGGCGCTGGTCACGATCGCCATCCGCTTCGCACAGCCGCTCTACCAGACGACGCCGCTGCTGCTCGCCGCCTACGCGATCCTGTTCATGCCGCGCGCCCTGGTGAGCGTGCGCTCCGCACTCACCCAGGTGCCCCCGGTCTTCGACGACGTCGCGCACGCGCTGGGTACCGGTGCGGTAAGCACCTTCCGCCGGGTCACCCTGCCCCTGATCGCGCCCGGTCTCGGCGCCGGCGCGGCACTGGTCTTCCTCGCCGTGGTCACCGAGTTGACCGCGACGCTGCTGCTCGCACCGATAGGCACCAACACGCTGGCCACTCAGTTCTGGAGCAACAGCTCCAGCGTCGCCTACGGGGCCAGCGCTCCGTACGCCGCACTCATGGTGCTCATTTCTGTGCCGGCCACCTACCTGCTCACCCGAGAAGCCAGAAGAGGATCTGCACGATGACCGCGCTGACTGTCCGGGAGGTCACCAAGTCCTTCGGTGCCACCCCGGTGCTGGGAGGAATCGATCTGCACGTGCCCCAGGAGAGCTTCACCGCCATCCTCGGACCTTCAGGCTGCGGCAAGACGACTCTGCTGCGACTGATCGCCGGCTTCGACCACCCGGACGACGGCACCATCTCCTTCGGCGACGACGTCGTGTTCGGCTCCGGACGCTCCATACCACCCCAGCGGCGACGGGTCGGCTTCGTCCCCCAGGAAGGTGCGCTGTTCCCGCACCTGACCGTAGCCGCCAACATCACCTTCGGCCTGGCGCGGCGCGATCGCGCCGCGCGGCACCGAAGCAGTGAGCTGCTCGAGTTGGTGGGCCTGGCCTCGTCGTTGGCCGATCGCTACCCGCACCAGCTCTCCGGTGGGCAGCAACAACGTGTCGCGCTGGCCCGAGCGCTGGCGCCGCGACCGTCGATCGTGTTGCTCGACGAGCCGTTCTCCTCGCTCGACGCGGGGCTTCGCGACGGAACCCGGCGTGCGGTGGCCCAGGCTCTACGCGCGGCGGCGGCCACCGCCGTCCTGGTCACTCACGATCAGGCCGAGGCTCTGTCGCTGGCCGACCAGGTGGCCGTGATGAGGAACGGACACCTGGTGCAGCTCGACAGCCCATCCGCCGTGTACCGCCATCCGTCCGACACCGGCGTTGCCACCTTTGTCGGCGAGGCGGTATTGCTTCCCGCACGAGTTCACGATGGGCAGGCCGAGTGCGCGCTGGGCCGGATCCCGGTCCGAAAGTCGGCGGACGAGGGTGCCGCACAGGTCCTCATCCGTCCCGAGCAGATCCAACTGCATCCCCGCTCGGACACCGCCGGCGTGGAGGCACGCGTCGCCGACATCAGCTACTTCGGCCACGACGCCGCCGTACGCCTCGACCTGCTGCCCTCCGGGCCGGCAGTCACTGCCCGCGTCGCCGGCCACGACCTACCGAGCCCGGGCGCACTGGTTCGGCTGACAGTCACCGGCAACGGCGAGGCCTACCCGGAAACTGTGAAGTAAGGGCTGGGCGATCAACACCCGTGGGGATGTCGCCCCGCTACGATCGCGGCTCGGTAGCGCGACAACCGGTCGAAGTCCCCTGCGTTCCCCATGAACTCCTCCAGCCAAGTCCAGTCTTCCCGGATCTCGGACTCCGGCATGGTGCGCAGCTGCATCTCGATGCTCATGCAGCGCATTCTGGCCGAGGCCACCGACAACGCCACGCCCACCATCTGGCGCAGAAGTCCGTATTGGGCGCGGCTGTGCCTTTGGGCGGGAAGCAGGCTGTGGGCCGGGGCGAGCCAGGGTCACCGCACGCGGCGATCACGCATCGGCGACCGGTAGAGCAACTCGACGAACACGATTCGGCCGTCCACGACGTCGAGTATCGGCATGCCGTCCGACGGTGAGAGCGACACGCAGCGCTGCCCGCGGCCATACGGCTCCCCTTGCGGATGCGGCTCGTGCGAAAGCCGGCGCGCGGTGCTCGCATCTTGAAATCGAACAGACATACCATTCTGGTGTGGCTGAAACGTACGACTTCCCCGACGACCTCCGCGCCGCACAACTCGACCTGCACCGGACGCGTGCTGAGTACGCCGCGCTGTGTCGGGCCTTGCCCTGGTCGGTGGCCCCGGAGCCCGGCTGGACGAGCGATAAGCACGTCCTCGGCGACCGGATCGTGTCCTTTCCCGACAGCCCGGGCTACACCACGGAGCAGGCAGCGGAGGTAGAGCGGTTGCGCCGGCGGCTGCTCGATCTGTCGGTCACGGTGAGCACGCATCCGTACTGGGCGAGCCTGACGGCGGACGTGGTCGATGCGCGGATGGCACTCAAGCACGCCCATGAGCAGGCCGAGGACAAGGCGGCGTAACCCGTCATGGCCGAGCGCCCACCGTCCCGCCTGGAGCTCCTGCGCTTCCTGGAGCGGGTCCAGCTTCAACAGCTCCAGCAGACAAGACGCTGGCTGGAGCAAGAGGAGGACCGAACCATGCGCGCTGCCCACGTCCCGCCGCCACCGCCGGACTGGAAGATCGAGATGAGCCGTGGCGGGCGCCATGCCATTGCCGTCCATGCCGGGGACTGCGCCCACGGCGGCGCGCCGCGGGCCAAGCCGATCAGCCGCGCGCAGGCACTCGCCGCCCTCGCCGCGCACGTCGAACCCTGCACGATCTGCCGCCCCGACCGAGACCTCGGCACGCTGTGACCGGCCACCCGTCCGCACCGATCGTCGTGCACCGGATCTCCGCAACCGTCGGCCGGCGAGTCACCGTGCGGGACCAGATCATGGGCCTGGCCCACTCCGACCGGGACCTGCTGGAGTTCCTCCGCCAAGCGGGCCTGTCCGACGCCGAGGAGCTCCTGGACGACCCGACTTGGGTCAAATGGGCAGGCGGCAGGGCGCACGAGTACAAGCCGGATGATCCTCCGAGCTGAGCGCCGCCCACCCTTGGCCCACTCGAAGCCCGGCGCCGGCGGACTGACCGGGACTTGCCGGGGCGCCGTCCACCTCGCGCGCGGGCTGGAAGCCGTCGACGCCGACGGGTTGGGGGTCAGTGGCGCGCCATCCGTCCTCGTGGTGGGTGGCCGAGGCGGCCTGACGTGCGTGTGTGGGCCCGGCCGGCGAAGTCCGGCCGGGCCCACACGTGTGCGTACGCATCGGGCGTACGGCTCGCCCGGGCCGGTTGACGCGACTGAGGCCCGGGACGTCTCTTGGTCAGGCCTTGGCGAGTACGGGAGCCGTCTCGGTGTCGGGTTGGGCGGGCGTTTCCGGCTCGGGGGCACCGGTGGTGAGGACGCGGTTGACGCGGGCGGTGTCGAGTGCGCCTTCCCAGCGGGCGACGACGAGCGTCGCGACGCTGTTGCCGACGAGGTTGGTCAGGGCACGGCACTCGGACATGAACTTGTCGATGCCGAAGATCAGCATGATGCCCGCGGCGGGCACGGTGCCGACCGTGGTGAGGGTGGCGGCCAGGGCGATGAAGCCCGCGCCGGTTATGCCGCCGGAGCCCTTGGAGGTCAGGATCATCACGGCGAGCAGACCGAGTTGTTGGCCGATGCTCAGCGGAGTGTCGGTGGCCTGGGCGATGTAGACGGCGGCCAGCGAGAGGTAGATGGAGCTGCCGTCGAGGTTGAAGGAGTAGCCGGTGGGAATGGTGAGGCCCACGATGTCCCGGCGTACGCCGAGTCCTTCGAGCTTGGCCATCAGCCGGGGCAGCGCGCTCTCCGAGGAGGAGGTGCCGAGGACGAGAAGGAACTCCTCGCGCAGATGCCGCAGCAGCCGGAAGATGTTGATCCTGAGGAAGGCCAGCACGCCGCCGAGCACCACCACGACGAAGAAGAGCGACGTGCCGTAGAAGAGCCCGATCAGCTGGCCGAGGCTGGTGAGGGTGGAGATGCCGTACTTGCCGATGGTGAAGGCCATCGCACCGAACGCGCCGACCGGGGCGGCCAGCATGATGTAGTGCAGAACCTTGAAGACCACGGCGCTGAGGCGGTTGACGCCCTCGACGATGGGCTGGCCGACCGGCCCCACGGCTTTGAGCGCGATGCCGAACAGCACCGAGAAGAAGATGACCTGGAGGATGTTGCCTTCGGCGAAGGCGCCCACCGCGCTCGAGGGCACGATGTCGGTGAGGAAGTGCCACCAGCTCTGGCCCTCGCCGTCCTTGACGTACTGGGCGGCATCGCCCGCCAGGTGCAGTTCGCCGGGCTGTGCGTGCACTCCGGCGCCAGGCTGGAAGACGTTGACGGCGACCAGTCCGATGATCAGGGCGACCAGGGTGCCGGCCTGGAAGTAGACCAGGGATTTGAGGCCGACCCTGCCGACCCGGCGCAGGCTGTCGACGCCGCCGATACCGGCCACGATCGTCAGGAAGACGATCGGTGTGATGAGCATCTTGATGGCGGCGACGAAGGTCGTACCGACCGGCTCCAGAGCGACGCCGGCGGAAGGCCACAGCCAGCCGGTCAGAACACCGGACACGATGGCGGTCAGGACCCAGAAGTACAGCTGCTTGTACCAGGGCTTCGGCTTGGCGGGGCTCGTACCGGGGGCGGGGGACGCGGGTGCTGCCATGACGCTTCTCCTCGTTGAGGAACGTGGACGCGGCCGGGGCGCGGGGGCGTGGGGACCGGTGAGGGCGGGCGCGGCTCGGGCGCGGACGGAGCGGGTGTTGGGGGTGTGGCGCCTGACGGATGGGGGGCCGGGCGGATGTGGCGCCTGACGGATGGGGGGCCGGGCGGATGTGGGGCCGGGCGGCCTGACGGGCGCGGGGCCGGGGCGGCGTCGTTCGTGCCGCCCCGGCCTCACGGGGAAGCGCTCAGAGCAGTTCGAGCAGCTTCCCGGTGAACTCGGCAGTCGTGGCACTGCCGCCGAGGTCAGCGGTGCGTACGTCGGTCTTGGCCAGCACCGCGGCGATGGCGTCGGTGACGTCCTTGGCCGCCTCGGGGTGGCCGAGGTGGTCGAGCATCATCGCCGCCGACCAGATCGCACCAAGCGGATTGGCGATGCCGCGGCCCGCGATGTCGGGCGCGGAGCCGTGCACCGGCTCGAACATCGAGGGGAACTCGCGCTCCGGGTTGAGGTTGGCGGCCGGTGCGATGCCGATGGCACCCGCCACGGCGGCGGCCAGGTCGCTGAGGATGTCGCCGAAGAGGTTGGAGGCGACGACCACGTCGAAGCGGGCCGGGTCGAGCACGAACTTTGCGACCAGCGCGTCGATGTGCTCCTGGTCCCAGGCGACCTGGGGGTGGGCGGCACCGCGCTCGGCAACCAGCTCGTCCCAGAACGGCATGGTGTGCACGATGCCGTTGGACTTGGTGGCCGAGGTGAGCTTTCCGTCACGCTGCGCGGCGAGTTCGAAGGCATAGTCGAGGACGCGGGTCACGCCGGCACGGGTGAACACGGCCTCCTGCACGGCCGCCTCCTCGGGGAATCCCCGGTTGAGACGGCCGCCGATCTCGCTGTACTCGCCCTCGACGTTCTCTCGTACGACGACGAAGTCGACCTCGCCCGCGGCCGCGGCGCGCAGCGGGCTGTCGACTCCCTCGAAGACCCGGATCGGCCGCAGATTGACGTACTGGCGGAAGCCGCGGCGGATCGGGATCAGCAGCCCCCACAGCGAGACATGGTCCGGGACGCCCGGGTAGCCGACCGCGCCGAGCAGTATCGCGTCCTTGTCGCGCAGCTGGTCGAGCCCGTCCTCGGGCATCATCGCGCCCTCCCGGACGTAACGCTCGCAGGACCAGTCGTACGAGGTGTACGAGAAGCCGAAGCCGTGGCGGGCGCCCACGGCGTCCAGGACCTGCCGGGCGGGAGGCAGCACCTCGGCTCCGATGCCGTCGCCGGGGATCAGTGCGATGTGGTGGTTCGTCATGGACCGATTGCAGCAATCAGGCCACGGGGCCGTCCAAGACGCAGTTGCGATATGGCTTATAAGCCACGCCTATCAGCGGGGCTCGACCTCTCGTGCGCAGGTCACGAACGCCTGGGCGGCCGGAGACAGTTCAGCGCGGCGGCTGACCAAGGCGATACGGAGGGTGGTCTTTGGCTCGATTTCAAGGACGAGGGCTCCGGCACGCTCGGCCATCGTGCGCCAGGACTCGGTGACCACGGCGAGCCCGACCCCCGCCAGCACCAGAGGGAGGAGCGCCACCCGGTGCTCGGTCTCGGCGGCGACCGTGAAACGAATGCCGCCTTCGCGCAGCCCGTCGACGTACGCGCGCATCCCGGTGCCCCGCTGCCCGACGATCAGCCGATGCCCGGCCAGCTCCTCGCAGCCGACCGGTCGGCCGGCGGGGAACGGTCCGTCGGGCGGAGTGACCAGAACGAAGCGCTGTTCGCCGTACGGGTGGGAGACCACCTCCTTGTCGGGAAGCGGATCGGAGGTGGCCAGGAGACCCAGCTCGGTGACACCGGTGCGGACCATGTCGATGACGTCCCGAGAGGTGAAGGCGGCCCGGATGGCCACGGACACCCCCGGATAGCGGCCGCTGAACACCCGGATCATCGAGGTCAGCGGCTCCACCGCCTGCGACGGCATCGCGGCGACATCCAGCCGCCCCTCGCGCAGCTCGTGCACGGCGGCGACGCCGGCCCGGGCGGTCTCCAGACTGCGTACGGCCGCACGGGCGGGTTCGATCAGCGCTTTTCCGGCCTCCGTGAGCACGGCCCGACGGCCGATGCGGTGGAACAGGTCGCTGCCCAGGTCGCGCTCCAGCGCCTGGACGGCCTGGGACAGCGACGGCTGGGAGACGTACAGGGCGGACGCCGCCCGGTTGAACCCGTCGTGATCCACGATGGCGAGGAAGTACTCCAGCTGCCGGATGTCCATGCCCCGATTCTCGTCGAAGTCGTACACCCACGGATCAACCGGCCGGCCCTCGAGCGGACCCTGTCGCGCGTCGTCGAGCCGGTCACCGTAGCGGGCGGTCGAGCAGAGGTGCCGCGGATCGGTGAGCATGCGGTAGACGAACTCCGCGGTCGAGCCGTCGAAACGGTCCCAGTCAGCGGGACCGACACCCATGACGAGGATGGGGCCACTTGTCGGGCTCGGGGCCCTCGGTGAGCCAGTAGAACGAGGTTTCCTGCTCGGTGCTCGCCCACTGCAACAGCCCGCCCGGCGACGGATACAGCCGGTACGAATCCCATGAACCGTCGCCGTCCACCTCGGCCCACCGAGCCCAGGACTCATTGAGCTCCACGAGAAAGCCCCAAGCCAGCGGCCCGGGGCTTTGCCGTTGTCCGGGCCCGTCCAAGCGGGCTGGGCTCAGGGCCGCAAGGATCCACGGTGTGCCCCCTCCAGGCGGGCATTGGTCATCACCGCTCCGTCGGTCCTCGCCGCGATCAGCACGGCGGACGACAGGTCCGCGTCCGACAGGTCCGCGTCCGTGAGGTCGGCCGCGATGAGCTTGGCGCGGCGCAGTGACGCGCCGCGCAAGGTTGTGCGGACCAGGCGGGCGCGGGACAGCACGGAATCGTCGGCCTGGGCGCCGCTGAGGTCGGCCGCCGTGAGGTCGCAGAGACCGCCGTTCACCCGCGTCAGCAATGCGTTCACGAGGTTCGCTTCGCTCAGGTCCGCGCCGGTCAGCGATGCGTCGGAGAGGTCACAGCCGCTCAGGGAGCAGCCTCGCAGGTCCGCGTAGCCGAAGTAGACACCCTTCAGGTCCGCCCCCGCGAGGTCTGCCCCCGCCAGAGGGATGCCTCCCAGGTCATTCTCGGTGCCCCATGGCTGCGACCACTCCCGCAGCATGCCGCGCCAGTCTCCGCCATGTACCAGGGCTTCACGGAGCGCGGCGAGAATGGACGCGTTCTCCGGCCGGGTCCACCGGTCCCGCAACTCGATCGCGTGGCTGTTCTCGTCCGGTGAGGTGGTCATCGCCTGGCGTTCCGTTTCTGCGCATCCCCAGATCCGCTGAGGGCGGCCTGGTCACCGTTGACCGATCTGGTGGAGGAATCCCTTCACACGGTCGAGGTGGTAGACGGTCTCATCGTGCTTCTTCAGCAGGACTTCCAGGCCCCGTTCGGTCATTCCGTCCGGAAGCCGTTCCATCTCCTTCCACAGTATTTTACGTACGTTCTCAAGCCCTTGCTTCGCCTCGGTGAGGTCGTTGACGTGGTCGTACGGCGTTCCGTCCGGCTTGCGCGCCACCACTTCGCCCCCCGCCTCCCGTCTGGCCGCCGAGTAGTGATTGTGGTTCGGCTCGGAGTTGATGCGCCCGATCGGATCCGCCTTGAGGTTCTCCAGCTTGTTGATCGCGTTCAGCGCCTCGTTGCTGAGGCCCAGGCCCCGATAGGGCGACAGCCCCAGCGGGTCGGACCAGGTAAATGGATTGTGGACGTAGGCGGCCGGGTTGGGTGCCGGGGACAGGCCGAGCGGGTCGGGGGTGAGGTATCGGGCGGTTTCGGGGTCGTACTGCCGGAAGTAGTTGTAGTGAAGGCCGGTTTCGGGGTCGTAGTACTGACCGGGAAACCGCAAGGGGGTGTAGGCCGTGCTGGTCCTGGTCCAGGTGGTGGTGCCCCAGAGCGTGGCGCGGGTGTGCCAGGCCAGTTCGCCCGATTCGGCGACGAGTTCGGTGGGGGTGCCGACGATGTCCGTGGCAATGGCGAAGAAGCGTTCGTCGATCGCCTGTTGAGAGGCATCCGCACTGAGGACACGCTCGGTCTGAGCGAGTGGTTGCAGACCCCGGTGGTCCCAGGTCAGGGTGACGGGACGGGGGAGTTCGGGGGCCGTGGTGGTCTGTTCGCACAGCGTCGAGCCGTCCCAGGTGAACAGCACCTCCTCGACCACGGTCTCGCCGTCGTCGGCCAGGCGTTGTTTGGCGGTGCGGCGGCCCAGCGGGTCGTACCGGTAGCGCCAACGCGTCCCGTCGGGGGTGGTGACGGCCGTGAGCCGATCCTCGGCGTCCCACGCGTAGCGCCAGGTGTCGGCTTTCCGCGACAGCCGGGTCTTCTGGCGCAGAGTGATACGGCCGCCGTGGTCGTGTTCGTAACGCACCGCTCCGGCACGGGTGATGGTGGTGCCGTCGTAGCTGCGGGGTCCGGTCGCTTCGTGGCCGGGGTGGCTGGAAGGCCAGGATGCCGAGGTCTGGTTTCCGGCCGCGTCGTAGGCGTACGTCTCCGTCCAGCCCGCGGCCGTCACCGCCGTCACCCGGCCCGCCTGGTCGAGGTCGAAGCGGAAGGAGCCGCGGAGGGTGTCGTCGAGTGCGGTGAGGTGGCCGTCGGCACGGTAGGTGTAGGCACGCCGGTTGATGGTGCGGGTGCCGGTGGTGAGGTGCTGGGTGGCCAGGCGGCCGGTCTCGTCCCAGGTCGATGCCATGGCCAGGGTGTCGCCGAAGACGCGTTGCACCTCGCGTCCTGCCGCATCATGAGTGAAGGCGATGCGATGGGTACCGCTGGTCAGATGCGTGGGGCGGCCGGCCGCGTCATAGCCGTAGGTGGTGACCCGGCCCGTGGGGGTGACGCGGCGGACTCGGCGCCCCACGGGATCGTAGGTGTACGTCGTGGGGCGGCCGTCGACGAGCTCGGTCTTGATGTGGCCGCGGCGGTCGTACTGCTGGATCAGCTCGCTGTCCGGGCCGGCGGCCTGGAGCATCCGTCCCGCGCGGTCGTAGGTGTAGGTGGTGACGGCGCCTGCCACGTCTTTGCTGATCAGCTGGCCGAGCGGGTCGCGCCCGTAGGAGATCGTCTCGCCGAGCGGGTTCGTACGGGCTGTGATCTGCCCGACCGCATCGAGGGCGTAGGTGAGGGTACGCCCGTCGAAGTCGGTCTCGGACACCAGTCGGCCGGCCGGGTCGTAGCTGTAGGACCAGGTGAGACCTTGCGGGTTGGTGACCTTGGTGAGGCGCAGCGCGGCATCGTGCTCGAAGTCGTGGCGCACTCCGTCCGGGCCGATACGGGCCGCCAGCAGGTCGAAGTGGGTGTACTCGAAGCGCGTTGTCCGGCCCGTCGCGTCGGTGTGGTCGGTGCAGTTCCCCTCGCCGTCGTACGTCCAGGACTCGGTGCTGCCGTCCGGGCGGGTGCGCCTGGCCAATTCGCCATCAGTGGTCCACTCGAGGGTGGTGACCGCGCCGAGGGGGTCCGTGATGCGTACGAGCCGGCCGAAGGCGTCGCGCTCGCACCGCGTGGTGCCCCCCATAGGGGTCTCCCCGCCGAAGGCAGGGGAAGGGTCGGTGACCTCCAGCGGCAGTCCGGCCGGGTCGCAGCGGAACGTGGTCACGGCGCCGAGCGCGTCGGTGGAGGAGACGAGATGCCCCCGGGTGTCGTACGCGTACCGGGTGGTGTGGCCGGCGGGGTCCGTGACCGAGGTGCGGTTGCCCCGGTCGTCGAACTCCTGGTGCCAGCGCGCCCCGTCCGGGGCGGTGAACTCCACCGGCAGGCCTCGTCCGTCGCGGACTGTACTGATCCGGCTGCCGTCGGCACGGACGACCGCGAGGAGCCTGCCCTCCTCGTCGTATGCGAAGGCGGTGGTACGGCCGAGGGCATCGGTACGGGTCAGTTGGTTTCCGCGCGAGTCATGGGTGAAGCGGGTGGTGTGGCCGAGCGGATCGGTGGTGGCCAGGACCTGGCAACCGTCACCGATGAGATGGCGGGTGGTGCGGCCGTCGGCGGTGGTCAGCTTGGTCACCCGGTGGCCGGTGGCAGGGTCGGGGAGGCTGTAGGAGATGGTGAGTTGGACGTGGCCCGCCTGGCCACCCTCGCCGATCACCCGGTCACTGTCGTCGTAGGCGTAGTCGTAGCGGCTGTCGTTGGAGTCGATCCAGGCGATCACCCGGCGGCGGTCGTCGTACAGGAAGGTCAGGACGGCGCCCGAGGGTTTGGTGACGGTGGTGAGGTTGCCGTCCGTGTAGCCGTAGCCGACGAGTTGTTGCTCGGTGCCGTCGGAGTGCACCAGGGACAGGCGGGTCGCACGGCCGTCCGCCGTGTCCAGTCTCAGGTGGTAGCCCGCCGAGTGGACGAGGGCGAGGGGGATGCCGTCCTCGGTGCGGTCGATGGTGATGGTGTGGCCGTTGCGGTCGCTGATCTGGGTCAGCCAGGCGTCGCCGTCGCCACCTGGTTCGGCCCCTGTTGGTGCGGCAAAGTGCCGTATCAGGCCGCTGTCCGGGTCGGTGAGGGTGTAGTCGCCGGTCTCGTCGCGGGTGAGCAGACGGCGGACCGTACCGGACTCGGGAAGGGTGGGGAGTCCGGGCACGGGGTGGGGGTAGGTGAGCAGGAGGCCGTCGTCGGTGACGTGGATGACGCCGTTGGCGTCGATCTCCAGGCGTTCGTCGACGGTGGAGGACCAGGACGGTCCGAAGAGGCGCCCGGCGGTGTAACCGGACTCGACCCGGCGGGTGAAGGCCAGCGGCAGCGTGCCGGGGAGGATCGCGTCGGTCTGAGGCAGGAACATACGGCCCGAGGCGAGGTCCACCGGGTCGGTCTCGTCGACCAGGCGGTGGCCGTCGGGGCGGTTGTGGGTGCCGTTGGGGGCGTCGTCGATCAGCCTGCGGGCCCGGTTGGCGTCCGAGGCCAGGTCCGCCCCTTCTGCGGCGACTCGAACTCCCTTGACTGCCGCTCCGCCGCCGCCGGTGGCGGCGGTCAGCACCAGGTCCGGCACGAGCCGGCCGAAGCCCTCGGCGGGGTCCTTCATGAAGTTGTCGAGCATCTGCTTGCCCGCGCCCCACGGGTCGTTGGCCACCTGGACCAGTCCGGCGGCCAGGTTGTTCAGGCTGGTGAGGTACTCCGCGGGGTGCGTGATGTTGTACGGGTCCGTGGGGTTGATGCTGCGGACGAAGGTGACCAGACCAGCAGTGCCCTTGACGATGCCCGCCCCGAAGTGGGTCTGCATCACCTGGTATTCAGCCAGGCCGTCCATGGCCTGTTCGGCGTACGACGGCTTGGGCGGGGCGGTGTCGCGGGCGGCGCGCACAGCGTTGCGCGCGGTCTCCGCAGCCGCGTTGCGCTGCTTGCGGGCTTCGGCGAGGATCTCCTGGGCTTCCTCCATCTGTGCCTTGCCCGGATCGCTGAACGCGCCCGGTTTCGGCGGCAGAGAGGACGGGTTTCGCTGGTCGGCCGGCTGGGCGTTGTAGCGGTCGGCGGCGTTGTTGTAGGCGTCGACCTTCTTGTTGTGCGCGTCCCTCGCGTCCTCGGACGCCTTGGTGCCGGCCTTCCACTTCTCGATGGCGGCCTGTGCCCGTCCCTGCGCCCAGTCCACCGTCAACGCGAAACTCGCCAGTGCGTTCGCGGCCTTCCCGAATGCGTCCGCGCCCTTGAACCACTTCGGCGGCTCGATCGCCACCGTCTCCCGGAACGCGTCCGCCGCCTGGCCCTTGATCGCGGACGAGTCCAGCCCCTTCAGCCCTTGGCCCACCAGCTCGAACGACCGCTGGAGATCCCGTAGATGCGAGCCGGTCGCGCGCAGCTTGGACGGGCTGCCGTAGATGAGCTTCGTCTTGTCCTCGGTCTGCCCGAGGTCCATCTCGTCGACCTCGGCGCCCATCCGGTTCGCCAGCGAACGGGACTGCTCACGCACCCAGTCCGCGCCGGACTCCCAGCCGACGTCCTCCAGCCGGTCCGCGGTCCAGTCACCGGCATCCTCGACCCGGTTGCCGACCCACTCCGTGCCGTCCTCAACGGCATCCTCAACGACATCAGGCGTGATGTCGCTGACGAAATCACCTATGCCCACGGCTCAGTTCCCCCCGGTACCCGGCTGCTGCTGTTGCTGCTGGGCCGCGCGTTCCTCGGGCGACGGCCCGAACGTGTCGTCCACCGCCCGGTCGAACGCCTCCTGGTCGACACCGACGAGGTCGTTCAGCGCGCTCGTACGCTGACCGCCCATGCCCTCGGTCATCAACGCCCGGCCGGTGTCCTTCCAGGTCTGCCCGGCCTCGTCCCCCGCCCGCTGAAACGACTCCGCGCTGTAGTCCGGGTCCAGATAGTCCGGGGTGAACACCTCCCCCCAGTTCTGCTTGACGACCTCGTCCTCGGAAGCGTGCGGATTGCCGACGGCAGCGTTCACGGCGACCTTGAACGTCCCCTGGACGTACTGGTCCTCCTCCCAGACCAGCCCCGCCGCCAAGCCCAGCTTCGCCGCGATGGCGTTGGCGTCCTGGATCAACGCCCGCACCCCCCACTCCCAGCGCTCGCAGTAGTCCTCGAAGTCCACCGACAACCCGTGGTGCCCGGCCTCCATGCCGGTCATCGCCAGCTCCGAGAACCCCTTGCCCAGCACCGCCCCGGTACCGGTGCCGACATCCCGCAACTCGGACACCGCGGTCCGCAGGCCGTTGGTGATCCGCTGGACGCTCTCCCGGTCGACCCTCAGATCCTCAGCGCCGCCACCCATCAGCCCCGCCCTCCATGCAGCTCGTCGGCATCGACCGCGACCGCATCAGGCACGATGCCCACCACCGGCGGAAAGACCATCGACCCGTCTGGGTCGGCGATGTTGATCGCCACCCCGGCCGGGACCCCCATCGCCGGGATGATCTCGTCCAGCAGCCGCGCCCCCCGCACCTCGGCAAACTCCCACGACCGGCCCGTCTCCCGCCCACCCCCGCCATCCCGCGCCCGCGCGAACCGGGCCAGCGCCTCCTCGTCCGTGAACCCGCAGACCCACCGCACCCCACCCAGCTCCGCCGTCCACAACCCCCCACCGTCGAAGGGCACGAGGACGAGGGTCCGCCGCAACTCCCCCACCAACGCCCGAGGATCACCCACACCAGCCCGCCGCTCGGCAATCCGCTCCGCAAGTGCCGTACCGTCGCTCACCCGACGCTCCCCTCAGACGGCTACAGGTTCCCCATCCTGCGTACGTGGGACACCACGTACTCCTGAGACCGAGCGGTTCCCGCGGCGACGGGTTGCCGGTAGCCGGGGTCGTTCCCCCAGCGCCCGCACCCGGTCCGGGAGACGGTCGAACGGTCATCATGCCTCTCACCGTATGGGCAGCTTCGCCCCTGGCGCATACGACCACGGGAGTATGTGCCTCCGGGAACCGCCGCACCCCCGCGCGTCGTTCTCCGGACAACGCCACCCAGGAAGGTGGCGGGTGAGTCTCTCTTTCCAGACGGGCGGCGCCGATGAGCGACTTGGTTCCTGGAGGCAACCTGCCACTGCCGGACGGCGCGCTGTCGCTCCGGGTGCCGGGGCCCTTCGATCTCTCGGTTCTCATCACCGGCGATGACGGGAAGGTCGCGGGGGACGACGACTTCGTCTTCTACAACCAGCCGTCCGCCCCCGGCACCCGCCTGCACGCCGACACGATCAACGTGGACCGGCAACGACTGCGGGCGGGAGCGAGCCGTATCACCGTGGTCGTCAGCCCCGCCGATCCCGGCGCGCCACTGAGCCGCCTGCCCGTCCCCACCTTGTCCGTCAGCGGGAACGGCGGGGGTGTACTCGCACGGTTCACTCCCGCCCGTACGACGCACGAGACGGTTCTGCTGCTCGCGGAGATCTACCGGCGCGGCACCGTGTGGAAGCTGCGTGCCCTCGGCCAGGGGTACGCGGACGGGCTGGCCGGAGTCGCCCGCGACTTCGGCATCGAGGTCACGGACGACGACGCCGCGCCCGCCCCCTCGCGGACCGTCTCGGCAGGCACAGGCAGCACGGACGGCTTCACCGGGCTCGTCAACTCCGAGCGCGCCAAGGCCGGCGCTCCTCCAGTGGCCCGGGAAGCGCGGCTCACCGCAGCAGCGCAGGCTCATGCCACGAGCATGGCGAATCAGGGCCGACTCGCCTCCGAGGGCCCGGACGGAACCTCCGTCTTCCAACGGGTCACCAGCGGCGGATACGCCTATCTGCGCATCGCGGAACACCTGGTATCCGGCCCCCGCACACCGGCGGAGTTCGTGGAGTACTGCCTGACCGCGGAGAGGACCCGGCGTCCGCTGCACGACACCGCATTCACCGAGGTGGGAATCGCCGACGCCGTCGATGCCCGCTCCGGGGACTTCTACTGGACGGCGCTGTGGGCCCTGCCGTTCACCGCGGACGGCCTGACGCGGACCGCGACCGAGGTCGTCACACTCACCAACGCGGAGCGCGCCGCGGCGGGTCTGCCGCCGCTGACCGGTGATCCGCGCCTGACCGCGGCCGCCCAGGCCCACAGCTCGGACATGGTCGCGCGCGGCTTCTACTCCCACACCTCACCCGACGGCTCCGAGCCGTGGGACCGCGCTGCCATCGCGGGATGCACGCACCGTGGCATCGGCGAGAACATCGCCTGCGGCCAGCGCTCCCCGGCCGAGGTGGTCCGGGGCTGGATGAACAGCCCCGGACACCGGGCCAACATCCTCAAGCCGGACTTCACACACATCGGAATCGGCTTCGCCGGCGGCGGGCAGGCCGGCACCTACTGGACCCAGCTGTTCGGCCTGTCCCCGTAACTCCACAGCGGCGGTCGGCCGGGCCGGACGTCCTGGCCGACCAGGACACCGCACGCTCAACCTCCTGCCCCAACCGTGCCCTTCAGCGCAGCCGACAGCGGTCAATCAGGGCGTTCAGACGCCCGGCGTCGCCCCCCGGACGCGGTGCCCCCGGCCAGGGCCGCGGTCCGGGTCGGGCCGGAACAGCGCGCGGCTGTGCTCAGGAAGCACCACGCCGGGAGCGTGCCCGAGCCCGTAGCGCGCAAGTCACCAGAGCGCGAACCGGCGCGGGCGGGCGGCGTACTTCCAGGGCCGTGCGCAGTGGCTGGTCCAGCAGCGACGCGGCCACCGCCGGAGCGAGCGCGGCCAGGGGAGCGGGCAGCCGGGCTGCCAGCAGACCCCTGCTGGCAGCCTCCCAGAGCGCGCGACCCGCCGCGCTGGGGGCGAAGCAGCGGCTTTCGTAGTCGCGCATCCAGCCTTCCTCGTCGGCCAGATGACCGTCCGGGGGACTGGGCAGACCGAGGGCGTCCGACAGGCCCAGATGGAAGGTGTACGCCGCGTCCCGTTCCTCACCCGTGACCGTCCGGTATCCGTGGTCGTCGATAAACCGCAGCGGGCACACGGTGAAACAGGCCAGGACATACCGCATCAGCTCAGGCGTGATGCCGGGCCGATCGTGGACGCGGCGCAGCCCGTCGACGATCCTTTGCCCGTCGGCGCTGTCCAGCCCTACTCCGATCAGGGAGAACATGGCCGCCCCGGTCGCCTTGGCTCGGATGCGCGGCTCGGTGGTCATCCGGCCGGTGCCGTACAGCACTCGGGCGATGTCCGGAATGCCGAAGGTCCGGACGAAGCCCAGGGTGAGTCCGACCCGGGACTCCTCCGGCATCGTCTCCAGGACGAGCCGTGCGTAGGCGCGGTGCGCGGCTGGGGGCACCTCCCAGCCCCCCGGGGGCTGGGGGAGCGTCCCGGCGGTCATCCGGTCGCGGTGGCGAGGGCCAGCGCCTCGCCGGTCAGGGGCCCGTACAAGCTGCGGGCGACGCGCACCAGGTGTGCCCGCTCCTGGGCCGGTTCCGCGTCCAGGCCGGGCAGCGGAGTCTGGTCCTCGCGCGGGTGCGGCGGGATCCCTGTGTTCAGCGCCTCGACGGCGAATCGCAGCGCGGCGGCCACGATCAGTGCCGCCCGGTCCTCGTCGTCCAGGCCGGCCCGCTCGGCGACCTGGGTAGCACCGGTGACAACCGCGGGATCGACCCACGGGCGCAGCGTCAGCTGGCCGTCCCGGATCTCCAGTCCACGCCGGGCGGTGCGCCACTCCAGGTCCCGGAACGCCAGCCGCTCGGTCCAGGCCGAGGGGGGCGCTTCCAGGGCCAGGCGCCGGTCTGCCCGGTACACCAAGTCCCACAGCGGGCGCAGGGCTTGGTAGTCGCGGCGCCGACGCGTCCATGCGGCGGCGGCGGGTCCGGCGAACCCGGCGGTGATGAGCACGGCTCCGATCGCAGCGAACCCAGGGCCGAGGGCAGTGCTGAGCCATTCCGTCCCGATGACCCTCTCCCTGGCCTCGCCGGGGGTATCCCCGGTGAAGGCCGCACCGATCGCAATGACCTTGCACACGACGTAGCCGCAGGCGACGAATCCACCGAGGGCGATCATCCGGATGCCCCGGCGTAGCCACCCGGGCGGCAGCCGGGAGGCGTGCCCGAGGCACACCCGGCTGATGTCGATCAGCGCAAAGCCGAACAGCGCCTGGTAGATGACCAGGAATATCGCGATCTGCGGAATCGTCGCGAAGGTGGTGTCGAACGTGAGGGGTGTCTCCGGGCTGTCGGTCCCCCCGGTGAAGAACAGGACGATCATCACCGGGACCAGGACGGCGAACACCGCGAGGCGCCGCCGCACCTCGCGCCAGGTGTACGCGCCGGCCGCGTCCCACACCTGCGAGTCGGCGCGCTCGCTCGGCGCGGTCCACATCCGTGCCAGCACCACGGCGGCGGCGGAGAAACCCGTGATGCCCAGGTAGACCACCAAAGTCGCCAGGTTGCCGAGGTTCGCGATCCGGTCGATCAGCCGGTACACCAGCGGCGCGGCCACCACGAACGCAGTCGCGGGCGCCGCGATCGTCAGGGCGACGACGAGCAGGCCGAGGGACGGGTCCCGGCGCCACGCCCGGATCTTCAGACCGGCCACGGCCCAGGCCACCGTGCCGATGCCGAGGTAGACGATGTCGAACGGTGTGTCAGGTATGTCAGACATGCTGGCCTTTGCGGTGCTCCAGCGCGGGCGACAGTTGGGGCGTGGTCCCGGCGCCGGGCGCCAGCATGAGGATGCGCGTCAGCTCGGCCCCCAGGATCTCCGCTTCCTCTTCCGCCGCGTCATGGTAGTGGGAGCGGCCGAGGACCAGTCGGATCATGTCGGCGTCGATGGTGGGCAAGTCCACCTGTGCCGTCCCCTCTCGCACGGCCGGGGGCTCGGCCAAGTGCCCGCACAGGAGGTGGGCGAGCTCGTGGCAGATGATGTGGGCCTGGTGCAGGCCCGAGGTCTCCTGCTCGAAATAGATCACGTCGGTGTCCGGGCGGCGTTCGACGAATCCTGACGGCTCGCCCACCTGCATCCGCCGCGGAACCAGCCGGACGGGACGTCCGGCCCGGTCGGCGACCGCCGCGCACAACTCCTCCGCCGTGCTCATCGGCGGAAGCTCCAGCTGTCTGACCATGGCCCGCATCCGGCGGCGGGTACGTCCAAGATCTCGCACGTTCTCCCCATCAGCCGACCGCCAGTGCCCCAACGGCGTTTGCTGGTAGTCGGTCACGCCTCGGAGCTGCCGTCGGGCAGCCCGACCGCCTTGCGCAGTTGTTCCACAACAGTGAGGGCAGCGTCCTGCATCTCAGGGGGCAGGCCGGCCGCCCGCATCGCGATGCGTTCCACCCGGGCGTCCCGTAGTGCTTCGATCTTCCGCAGATCCCGGTCGACGGCCTGGGCGGTGGCGGAGTCGCTGAAGTAATCCAGCGGAATGCCGAAGAACTTGGCGATCTTCACCGCGTTCTCCAGACTGGGCTTCTGAGTGCCTTTGCGGAGGTTGCCGATATAGGTACCGCTCAGACCGGTCCCTTCAGCGATCTCCGAGTCGCGCCAGGGGCGGCCCAGATCCTTCGGATAGATCACCGAGATCACGCGCCGGAAAAGAGCCGCGAAGTCCAGAGAGTCCGCCGGCTCCTCACCTTCGCCAGGTCGAAGAGCCGACGCTTCTGAGCGTGGAGAATCGGGGGCCATGTGCCGGATCATAGAACTCTGCGGCCCTCAGCGTGGATCCACCCACCGTACCGATTCAAACGATCGTTGCGAGTAAACCGGCCCAAAAGGACCAGTTGACGCAGAATCACCACCGCTCGCCCGTCAGGCAATCAACAATAGTTGACATGCTCTCAGCTCAAGTGCAGGATCGACAACCTGGCGCATGAACCTCGCGGCCGTTCCTGGCGGCCGTTCCTCGCGGCCTGCGGATCCGCAGCCGCTGGGCGCTGCTGCCCTACGGGGGTGGGCAACAGCGCCCAGCAATGCGCCCCTCAGGCCGCGGTCCGTCAGCCAGGGCAAAAGCCGCCCAGGCGGGCTTCCCGGAGAGTGCTGGGATCGGATTCACGGCGTCAGCCCGGATTCACGGCCTCATCCCGGTTTCACGGCCTCAGCCCGAGTTCGCGTCGTGGCCGTCATGGGCGGCGTCCGCTTGGAGTGCGGCCCGCGCGATGTTGCGGGCCATGCCGCCGAACACAACCGCATGGAACGGCGACACGCTCCACCAGTAGACATGCCCGAGCAGACCGCGCGGGTGGAACAGCGCCCGCTGCCGGTAGCAGGCCCGGCCTTGCTCGTCCCGGTCGGAGTACATCTCCAGCCAGGCGAGCCCCGGCAGGCGCATCTCGGCACGCAACCGCAGCAGCCGGCCCGGTTCGATCTCCTCCACGCGCCAGAAGTCCAGCGAGTCCCCCACCCGCAGCCGTGCTGCGTCCCGGCGGCCACGGCGGAGTCCGGCGCCTCCGACCAGCCGGTCGAGCCAGCCTCGTACCGCCCAGGCGAGCGGGAAGGAATACCAGCCGTTGTCACCGCCGATCCCTTCGATGACCTGCCACAGCGCCTTCGGTGACGCGTCGACAGCGAGCTTGCGTCGGTCGGTGTAGAGGCTGCCCCCGGCCCAGTCCGGGTCCGAGGGCAGGGGATCGCTCGGAGCGCCGGGCAGCGAGGCGGAGGACCAGCGGGTGGTGACCGATGCGTCGCGTACGCGCTGAAGGGCCAGGGTGAGTGCCTGGTCGAAGCCGATCGGTGCACCGGGCGGATCGGGTACGTACTGGGCGATCTCGTGCTCGCGGCAGACGACCTCGTGGCGAAGCGACTCGGCCAGCGGCCGTGCGAGGGAGGCGGGAACGGGAGTGATCAGGCCGATCCACAGGCCGGAGAGACGGGGTGTCAGCATCGGTACGCGCAGGATGAAGCGGCGGGGCAGGCGGGAAACCACCGCGTACCGACGCATCATCTGCTCGTATGTCACGACGTCGGGCCCACCGATGTCGAACGCGCGGTTCACCTCGTCGGGCATCCGTGCACTGCCCACCAGATACCGCAGCACGTCCCGGACGGCGATCGGCTGGATACGGGTGCCGACCCAGCTCGGGGTAACCATGACCGGCAGCCGCTCGGTGAGGTAACGCAGCATCTCGAAGGACGCCGAACCGGAGCCGATGATGACCGCTGCGCGAAGCACGGTCGCCGGCACAGCCGAGCCGAGGAAGATCTCGCCGACCTCGGCGCGGGACCGCAGATGTGGTGACAGTTCGTGTTCCGGCACATCGGCCGGGGTCAGCCCGCCCAGGTAGACGATGCGCCGTACGCCCGCGGCGCGGGCCCGCTCGGCAAACACCCGCGCGGCCTTCCGGTCGGTCTCCTCGAAATCGTCTCCGGCCCGCAGGGCGTGCACAAGGTAATAGGCAACATCGATACCGCGCAGGGCGTCGCCGAGCGAATCCGGGTCGGTCACATCCCCGCGTACCACCTCGGCGCGTCCTGCCCAGGGGTGGTCGCGCAGCTTGTCCGGAGACCGGGCCATGCACCGTACGCGGTACCCGGCGTCCAGCAATTCGGGCACCAGCCGACCGCCGATATACCCCGTCGCGCCTGTCACCAGACAGTGCAGGCTCCGCGTGTCCCGGCCGCTCATGGAAGCCTCCGATCCGCGAGGGTCCGCCAATGCCACTCTCGCCCCTGTCGACGGATTCCGCTCTTGGGGCGGCCCCGGATGCGGTGCCGCCCTCCGCAGGCGCTCACTCAGGTGGTGCTGGTCAATGGAACCGGTGACGCCCCGGCCAACGAGCACACACTGAACGCCCGCGCCCGGACGGAACGCGACGGATAGGCCCGTACCACCTCATCACCCGTCTCGACCCTAGCGGCCCCGGCCAACCGCCGGTCCCCGTACGCCGGTTCATCGCGCGCAGCGCGGACGGTGACCGTACGGTGCTCGTCAGCGCGCCGCTGGACGGCGCCGATCCGGGTCGTTTCCTCGTCGAGTCCGACGCGGCCCGCCGGCTCCTCGGCCCGTGGGTACTGCCCGTTGCCGAACTTGCCGCCCCCGTCCGAAACCCCCTGGTACGCCTCTCCGTACCTTCCCGTACTCCCGCTACCGGTGGCGCTCGCCGTACACGGCGGCCCGCTGCCCGAGCGCACAGTCCGAGCACTGGGGGCAGCCCTGGCGGAAACCCTTACGGGCGCCCACGCCATCGGCATCACGCACGCCGGCCTGCCCCCCGCCTCCGTACTCCTCGCCTGGGTACGTTCACTGCCCGACTCCGCCGGCGCCACCGTACGGCGGATGCTGCTGCACCGGATCGACGACGGCGACGCCACGGTGACGCACGGCCGAGGACTGGCCGAGGGCACATGGCGCGGCGTCCGGGCCCGCAGCAGGCTGCCGCCGCGGCGGCAGCCTCCCTGAGGCGTACGGCGCAAAGCGGCTCATCGCCGACATGAGTGCCGTGACGTCACAAGGTCCATAATAAGGATGTACCGCCCAATGTCCTTCGGCCCCTTTCCGCCGTCCTTTGCAGTGCCCGCACTATCAAGAGACCGTTATGGACTTCGAACCAGAGCCTGCGGATTCCCCCCGCAACGCGGCGATGGCAGCTGCCCTGCGCCGGGTCCAGAACCGCCTGCTGCCCAGTACGGCGACGGTGTACCTGCTGACGGCCGGCGGTGACGCCCTGGGCGCCGCGATGACCATGGACACACCGCTGAGCTTCACGATCACGCCCGGGATGGCCGCGGACGACCCGCTCTACACGACCGCTGTCGCCTACCACACCGGCGAGCTGGTCGTGATGGATCCCGAGGACATCCGCACACTGAACCAGGACGATCCGGCGACCATCCTGTACGTGCCGTTCCCCATGCGGGTGGCGGCCGTACCGCTCCGGACGGAGCGGCACCGGCTGGGCGCGGTGACCCTGCGTTGGGCGCCGGCGCGCGACATCCCTGCAGAGGGGCTGGAATACCTGTCCGCCGCCGCGGACGAACTCGCCGTCGAGCTGGAGAAATGGGCGGAGCGAGGTACCTCGATGCTGGCGCCTGCGATACCGGTGTTCATCTCCGGTGCGCACGGCACGGCCCCGCTCCGGCCGGGGACCACGGAGTCCGCGGGGACGCCCCTGGACAGCGCCCGGAGGGGGTCGGGCGACGCCCTGAGCGGGAGCAGCACCTTTCTGTACCAGTTGCAGCGGCTCTCCACCCAACTCACCGCCGCCGGGCGCACCCGGGACGTGGTGGCCGCCACGCTGGACCAGGTGGTGCGCCCCCTCGGTGGGAACGCCGTGATGCTGTGCCTGGCCGAGGGAGGCCGGCTGACTGTCGTGGGCTCGGCCGGCTTCTCGAAGGAGGACCTGCGCAGTGTCGAGGGGGCGCTGCTGACGCGCAGCACTCCGGAGACGGACGCCACGGTGAATATCAAACCCATGTGCTTCGAGACGGTCGAGGACCTGCACGCTGCCTACCCCGATCTCGACAGGTACGACGGTGGCCGGGCCAGGGCCTTCTTGCCGCTGATCGCCGACGGCCGGGCGGTGGGCTGCTGTGTGCTCGCCTCCGACCAGCCGCGCACTCTGCGGTACGAGGAAATGGCGGTACTGATGATCATGCTCGGGCAGGTCGGCCAGTCACTGGCACGGGCCCGTTCCTACGACCTGCAGTACGCGCTCACCCGCAGCACGCAGCAGGGCCTGCTGCCGCGCAGCCTGCCGCACTTGGCGGAGATCGTCACCACCGCCCGCTACCTTCCGGCGACCGCGGGCGCCGATGTGGGCGGCGACTGGTACGACGTGATCCGGCTGCCCGGCGGGGGTATCGGCCTGGTCATCGGGGACGTCGAGGGGCACAACCTGGAAGCGGTCAGCGTCATGGGCCAGCTGCGCAGCGGCGTGCGCGCCTACGCGACCGAGGGCCACGACCCGGCCAGCGTGCTGACCCGCAGCAACCGGCTGCTGGTCGGATTCGACACCGACCTCTTCGCCACCTGCTGCTGCATGTGGCTCGAGCTCGACACCGGGGTGGCCTGCATCGCCAGCGCCGGCCACCAGCCGCCGGCCATCACCGACGTGGAGGGCCGGATGATCGACCCCCGGCTGACCGTCGGGCCGCCGCTCGGCGTGGACGCCGGGATGGCCTACGGCCAGTCGTACAGCGTGCTGCCGCCGGGCGCCATCGCTGCCCTGTTCACCGACGGCCTGCTGAACGCCCGCCGGCTGGGTACCGACGGCGGTACCGACTGGCTACTCGACCGCCTGGCCGAGGGCCGCGGGGAGGACCTGGAGGTCCTGGCCGACCGACTGGTGGGCGGCCGCGACCCGCGGGCGCACCGCGACGACGACATCGCGCTGTTGCTCACGCGCTATGAGGGCGCACCAGAGGGGACGCCGGGCCGGGTGGCGCGCATGTCGATCCAGCGCCACGACCTGCAGCAGGTGCGGCAGCTTCGGCACTTCCTGGGCGACGTGATGCGCGGCTGGCGTATCGAGGGCATCCAGGACGACCTGGAGCTGCTCGCCTCCGAGGTGGTGACCAACGCCCTGATCCACGCCCACAGCGAGGTGGACGTACGGCTTCGTGAGTATCCCGACCGGATCCGCGTGGAGGTGCGGGACAGCGATCCGCACCCGCCCGTGCCGGCCGCGGTCCTGACCATGGACGAGGGCAGCAACCAGGAGTCCGAGTCGGGGCGCGGCCTGCTGATCGTGGAGGCCGTGGCGTCCCTGTGGGGCAGCTCGCCTGCCGGACGCGGCAAGACGACCTGGTTCGAACTCGCTATCCCGGCCGCGGGGCGCTGAGGCGGGGCGGGCGCGGCCGGCGTCGGCGTAAGCGTAGGCGAACAGGTCCTCCAGCGTGCGAAGCCTGATGCCGGGCCGGCACGGCGAACCCGCCGCGGCTCGCAGCGGTCGGACGGGCCGGCACGGCGAACCCGCCGCGGCTCGCAGCGGTCGGACGGGCCGCCACGGCCAGGGTCCTCGGTCGTGCCCTCGGCCTCGGTCAGGTGGGCGGCGAGTGCGGACGACTCGATCTCCGGGAGAAAGTCGGCCAAGGCCTGCTCGCCCTCCCGGTAAACCGCCTCCAAGCCCTCGAAGTAACCCGTGTCCTCGTCCGCGTCCCGCATCCAGACGGTGAACTCGACCCGGATACCGCCCCTGTACGGGTGGATCCAGGCTTTGACGTCACCCTTGTCCCACGACGTTTCGAAGCCGTTCTTCGGCCGTCCGCCGGCCTCCCAGCCCTGAGCCTCGAACTCCGCCGCCACGCCCTCGCCGGTCAGCGGGGCGAGACTCCGGATGCCTTCCAGCAACTCGACTACTGCAGCCATGCGCTCATTCCACTCATGCCATTGCCTGGAGGAGTGTCATGAATTAGGTGTGTACCTCCCCGTAGGAGTCACCTGATGAGTACGACAACGGATCACCTGATCGAGGCCGCTGACGGTGTGTCGCT
>NZ_JBSFMS010000089.1:0-31293 GCF_053599675.1 Streptomyces sp. NPDC000880
TCGCTGGGCTCATAACCCAGAGGTCGCAGGTTCAAATCCTGTCCCCGCTACTGAAAAGAAAGAGGGCCCGGATCCTTTGTGGATCCGGGCCCTCTTCGTGCGTATGTGCTGCCGGTGAGAACTGTGTGCCGCGTGGGGTGAGTTGGGGTCGAGCGTGTTTGACTTATCTCTCTGTGGGCATGTCGACAAAACGCTGAAGTGACCTCACTGGCTGCGATATACCAGGTGTACGCGGGGTGCAGGTGGTGCGACGATGGAATATATGGGGGATAGGGCAACTCTGTTGGAGACAGGGCGGTTTGTGCGGGGGCGTGCCGGAAACGTGGCGGACGCGACCAGTCCTGCCGAGGCCGTTGACAACGTTGACCGTGCCGGCAGCGGTGCGGGCGTCGATCCGGTGGAGACCGCCGGGACCGAAGCACGGCACCGGCGTGCGGCCGACGGCGGCGACACCGCGTCGATGAGCGTGCTCGGCGCGCTGCTGTTGCGGCGCGGCGACCTCGACGGCGCCGAGCCCTATCTGCGTGCCGCGACCGCGGAGGGCGACCGTGCCGCCGCGAACAATCTGGGTGTCCTGCTCCACCAGCGGGGATACGCCGACGAGGCGGCCGGGTGGTGGCGTATCGCAGCCGTCGCCGGTTCCGCGGCCGCGGCGCACGCGCTGGGGCGGCATTTCCGCGAGCGCGGCGACGAGCCCGCCGCGGAATACTGGCTGCGCCAGTCCGCCGAGCAGGGTCACGCGCTGGGCGCGTACGCCCTCGCCGATCTGCTGGAGCACCGCAGCGATGTGGGCGCGGAGCGCTGGCTGCGCGCGGCGGCGGAGCAGGGACACCGCGAGGCGGCGTACCGGCTCGCCCGCGCGCTGGAGCGCCAGGCGGCGCGGGAGGCCCGCGAGGGCGGCGCCGTGAGCCTGGTGGTGGGACGCGGGGGGTCCGCGGCGCGGGACGCCGAGGGCGTCGGCAGGAAGACGGCCTCGGGTTCCGGTGCCGTTGCCGTGGTCTTGGGGCGCGGTGCCGGGGACGGTGCCCCCGTGGGCGGCTCGGCTGCCGTGGGCCGCCCGGGTTCGGCGGGCCGTGTTTCCGCGCGCCAGGACCGTGGCGGTGTGGCAGCGGCCGAGGTGGCCTCGAAGCCTGGGTTCGCAACGCGGAACGCCGCCGGTGCCGGGGGCGTCGCCCCGGGGTCGGTCGGCGAGGACGGCGAGAGCGGTGATCTCGGCGATCGCGCTGAGCTGTCCGTACTCGACGAGGCCGCGCAGTGGTACCAGCAGGCCGCCGCCCGTGGGCATCGGCGGGCCGCGCTGCACCTCGGCGCGATCCTCGAGAAGCGCGGCGAGCTGAAGGAGGCCGGCCGCTGGTACCTCACATCCGCCAAGGACGGCGAGGCCCGTGCCGCCTGCGCGCTCGGGTTTCTGCTGCGGGACGCCGGCGACGAGGAGAGCGCCGCCGTCTGGTGGTTGCGTGCTGCCCAGGACGGCGACGGGAATGCCGCCAACGCCCTCGGCGCGCTGCACGCCGCCCGTGGCGAGCAGCAGACCGCCGAGCGCTGGTACCGCGCCGCCATGGACGCCGGTGACGTCAACGGTGCCTACAACCTGGGGCTGCTCTGTGCCGCCCAGGACCGTACGCCGCAGGCCGAGCAGTGGTATCGCCGCGCCGCCTACGCCGGGCACCGCGAGGCTGCCAACGCGCTCGCCGTACTGCTCCTGCAGGCCGGCGACGCGACCGGCGCCGAGCCCTGGTTCTCCAAGGCCGCCGAGGCCGGAAGCGTCGACGCAGCCTTCAACCTGGGCATCCTCTACGTCGGCCGCGACGACGACCGCACGGCTCTGACCTGGTACGAGCGGGCGGCGGCGGCCGGCCACACCGAGGCCGCCCTCCAGGTCGGCATCGCGCTGCTCAGGGACGGCGACGAGCAGGCCGCCGAGCGTCATCTGCGCTGTGCGGCGGGCGGCGGCAGTGCCGAGGCCGCATTCCGGCTCGCCACCGTGCTCGACTCGCGCCAGCCGCCGCCCGGGCGGCCCGCACTCGGCGAGCCGATGGCCGCGAAGAGCGAGTGCGAGGAGTGGTACGAGCGCGCCGCCGAGCTGGGGCACCGCCGTGCCCAGGTACGGGTCGGGATGCTCGCCGCCGCCCGCGGCGACATGGCGGACGCCGCCCGCTGGTACCGGGAGGCCGCCGAGGCGGGCAGCCGCAACGGCGCGTTCAATCTCGGGCTGCTCCTCGCCCGCGAGGGCAGCGAGCGCGAGGCTGCCCTGTGGTGGTCCCGCGCCGCCCGCGCGGGGCACGGCCGGGCCGCGCTGCGCATGGCGCTGCTCGCCGCCCGCAGGGGTGAGCTGACCGAGGGGCAGCGGTGGTGCGCGCGCGCCGTCGAGCTGGGGCCCGCCGAGGTGGCGGAGCGGGCCGCGCGGCTGCGCGAGGCGCTGCACCAGGAGCTCACCGCGTAGTGGCGAGTATCGATTTGCGCTGGTCGGCGGGGTGACGTAGGGTCGTGTTCACCGACGCGGGGTGGAGCAGCTCGGTAGCTCGCTGGGCTCATAACCCAGAGGTCGCAGGTTCAAATCCTGTCCCCGCTACTGACAGACGAAGGCCCGGATCCTCCAGGATCCGGGCCTTCGTCGTATTAGCCGCGAGCCGTACGCCGCTGAACGCGAAGGGCCCTGCATCTCATCGGTGCCGGGGCCTTCGGATGCGTACGTCTCAGGCCGACGCGCAGTTCGGGCACGTGCCGCGGTAGGTGACCTCCACGTCGGAGATCGTGAAGCCGAAGCGCTCCGTGTCCGGGAGGTCCGCCAGCGGGTTGCCCGAGGGGTGGACGTCCCGGATCGTGCCGCACTGGGCGCAGACCAGGTGCTGGTGGGACTGGTGGGCGTTCGGGTCGTAGCGCTTGGCGCGGCGGTCCGTCGAGACTTCCAGAACTTCGCCCAGGCTGACCAACTCGCCCAGCGTGTTGTAGACCGTCGCCCGGGAGATCTCGGGGAGCCGCTTCACGGCACGCGCGTGTACCTCATCGGCTGTCAGGTGGACATGGTCGCCGTCGAGAACCTCTGCCACGACACGTCGCTGGGCGGTCATGCGCCAGCCGCGTCCGCGAAGTCGTTCCAACAGGTCACTCATAAGGGCCAGCCTAACAGTGGTGGGACCCAGGTCCCGAACGGGTGTGAATTTGGATGTTCACTTGACTTAGACAAAGTCCATCGTAGGATCGAGACCGGCAAACGCCAAGGGACAGGACTGGCAGTTATGACGCAGGAGGCGCACGTGACGCAGGGACCGCTTACCACGGAGGCCGGCGCGCCGGTAGCCGACAATCAGAACAGTGAGACTGCGGGCGTCGGCGGTCCGGTTCTCGTTCAGGACCAGGCTCTTCTCGAGAAGCTCGCGCACTTCAACCGCGAGCGGATCCCGGAGCGCATCGTGCATGCGCGCGGCGCCGGTGCGTATGGCACCTTCACGCTGACCCGCGACGTATCGCAGTGGACGCGTGCGAAGTTCCTCTCCGAGGTGGGGAAGCAGACGGAGACATTCCTCCGGTTCTCCACCGTCGCCGGCAACCTCGGCTCGGCCGACGCGGTGCGCGACCCCCGCGGCTTTGCGCTGAAGTTCTACACCGAAGAGGGCAACTACGACCTCGTCGGCAACAACACCCCGGTGTTCTTCATCAAGGACGCCATCAAGTTCCCCGACTTCATCCACACGCAGAAGCGCGACCCGTACACCGGCTCGCAGGAAGCCGACAACGTGTGGGACTTCTGGGGCCTGAGCCCCGAGTCGACCCACCAGGTGACCTGGCTCTTCGGCGACCGCGGCATCCCGGCGACGCTGCGCCACATGAATGGCTACGGCTCCCACACGTACCAGTGGAACAACGAGGCCGGCGAGGTCTTCTGGGTCAAGTACCACTTCAAGACCGACCAGGGCATCAAGAACCTCACCACCGACGAGGCCAACCGCCTCTCCGGCGTGGACCCGGACTCCCACCAGCGCGACCTGCGTGAGGCCATCGAGCGCGGTGACTTCCCGTCCTGGACGGTGCAGGTGCAGATCATGCCGGCGGCCGAGGCGGCCACGTACCGCTTCAACCCGTTCGACCTGACCAAGGTCTGGCCGCACGAGGACTACCCGCCGATCGAGATCGGCAAGCTGGAGCTCAACCGCAACCCGGAGAACATCTTCGCCGAGGTCGAGCAGTCGATCTTCAGCCCCGCGCACTTCGTGCCGGGCATCGGCCCGTCGCCCGACAAGATGCTCCAGGGCCGTCTCTTCGCGTACGGCGACGCCCACCGCTACCGCGTCGGCATCAACGCCGACCATCTGCCGGTGAACCGCCCGCACGCCACCGAGGCGCGCACCAACAGCCGTGACGGCTACCTGTACGACGGCCGCCACAAGGGCGCCAAGAACTACGAGCCGAACAGCTTCGGCGGCCCGTTCCAGACGGACAAGCCGCTGTGGGTGTCGACCCCCGTCACCGGTGGCACCGGCAACCACGAGGCCCCGTCGCACGCCGAGGACAACGACTTCGTGCAGGCGGGCAACCTCTACCGGCTGATGTCGGAGGACGAGAAGGGCCGCCTCGTCGAGAACCTCGCGGGGTTCATCTCGAAGGTGTCGCGCGACGACATCGCCGAGCGTGCGGTCAACAACTTCCGTCAGGCCGACGGCGACTTCGGCAAGCGGCTGGAGGCCGCGGTCCAGGCCCTGCGTGGCTGACGGGAGCTTGCCGTAGAAGAGAGGGCCGGATCCCTGTCCAGGGGGTCCGGCCCTCCTGTGCGCCCGGCTGTGCCTGGGCTCTCTTGTGCGCCCGGCCCTCTTGTGCGCGCTGACCGGCGAGTGCGCGTGCTAACCGGCGAGCGTCGCCGGGTGCCGCCTGGCCGGGGCCCAGCAGCGGATGATGTCCCGTACGGAGACGATGCCGACAGGCCCGTCGCCGTCGAGCACGATCAGATGCCGGAAGCCGCCGTGCGTCATGGCCTCCGCGGCCTCCTCCAGGGTCCAGGACGGTGCGGCGAAGACGACGTCGGTGGTGGTGTGGGTGCCGGCGGTTTCCAGATCGGGGTCCTGCCCCGCACCCACCGAGTTCAGGATGTCGCGCTCGGTGAGAATGCCGAGCCCGCCGGCGTCGCTGTCGAGGACTACGGCGGCGCCGACACGGCGCGCGGCCATCAGGCGGGCTGCCTGGCGGAGTGTGTGTGCGGGTCCGATGGTGAGGACCACCGTGCTCATGGCGTCACGGACGAGCATGGATGGAGCCACCTCCTTGGTGGTTCGCCCCCTCGGGAACCGATTCACAAGTTCACAAGTGGGGGGACTTTCAGAGTCTCAGTCCCGCGGGGTGGCAGCAAGAGGGCGTGCGCAGCCGGTTGGAAGGGTGTATGTGCCCGCCAAATGCGCCGCTCAGTAGCGCTGGTTGAGGTATCCCAGCAGTTCCTCGTGGAGCAGACCGTTGGACGCGGCCGCGTTTCCGCTGTGCGGGCCCCGGCGTCCGTCCAGGCCGGTGAAGGATCCGCCCGCCTCCTGTACGACGATCGCGGTCGCCGCCATGTCCCACAGTGAGAGCTCCGGCTCGGCGCAGATGTCCACCGAACCCTCGGCGACCATCATGTACGGCCAGAAGTCGCCGTAGCCGCGGGTGCGCCAGCAGGCCCGGGTCAGATCCAGGAACCCGTCGAGCCGCCCCTGCTCCTCCCAGCCGCTCAGCGAGGAGTACGCGAACGACGCGTCCGGGATCCGGCCGACCTTGGAGACCCGTAGCCGGCTCGCGGAGCTCAGGCTGCGCCCGGTGTACGCGCCGCCGCCCTGCGCGGCCCACCAGCGGCGGCCCAGCGCCGGGGCCGACACCACGCCCACGACGGGCTGGTAGCCGCCCTCGCCCTGGACCATCAGAGAGATCAGCGTCGCCCAGACCGGCACCCCGCGCACATAGTTCTTCGTGCCGTCGATCGGGTCGATGACCCAGCGGCGCGGGCCCGTGCCCTCGATGCCGTACTCCTCGCCGAGGATCGCGTCCCGCGGCCGGGCCCGCTGGAGCTGTCCGCGGATCAGCTCCTCTGCCGCCTTGTCGGCCTCGCTCACCGGTGTCATGTCCGGCTTGGTCTCGACCTTGAGGTCCAGAGCCTTGAACCGGTCCATCGTGGCGGCGTCGGCGGCGTCCGCGAGGACATGGGCGAGACGCAGATCGTCGTGGTAATCGGGCATGGTCGTCACTCTATCGGGGGCTCACGGGGTCCTTCCCGGGGCGCTGTCCGCCCCTGGCTATTGACAGTGGGTGGCGGCCCGTCAACTCTGAGCGCAGTGCCGCACGGCCGGGGAGGCGCACGGCGTGGGAGGCGCACGGCCGGAGAGCCGCTTGGCCCGGGGAGGCGACGATGCCTACAGCGCGAGAGTCCTTGCTGAACGCCGCTCTTGCGGCGCTCGCCCAGCTGCCCTGGTCAGGGGTGCGGATGGTCGATGTCGCCTCTGCCGCCAGGGTCTCGCGGCAGACCCTCTACAACGAGTTCGGCGGCAAGGACGGCCTCGCCCGCGGGCTGGTGCGCCGCGAGGCAGACACGTATCTCCACGGTGTCGAGCGGCTGCTCGCCGAGCGGACCGGGGCCGCGGACCGGCTGGTCGCGGTCGCCGAGTGGACCGTCGGCGAGGCGCGGGCGAAGCCGCTGCTGCGGGCCCTGCTCACCGGCTGCTGGAGCGAGCGGCTGCCCGTGCCGAGGCCCGCCCGCCGGGGCGCCGTACTGTCCAAAGCGCCCGCCCAGCGCCGCGCCGACGCGGGACTGCCGTCCCCGGCCGAGCTGGTCGCAGCCGTACGGGACCGCTCCGTGGCCGCGCTGGAGCAGGGGTCCCACCAGGGCCCTACGAAGGAGGAGTCGGCCGATCTCGCCCACCGCAGCGAACTCGCGGTGCGGCTCGCGCTCTCGTATGTGATCGCGCCTGTCGGCGAAGGGATCGGGCCACTGGTGCGTACGGCCGTCGGCGGAGCCGTCAGTGCGCCGAGCCCGACAACTGCAGACCGATGACGCCGACGATCACCAGCGTGATCGAGACGATCTTCAGGGTGGAGACCGTGTCTCCCAGGAAAGCCATTCCGTAGATCGCGGTGCCCGCCGCGCCGATGCCCGTCCACACCGCGTACGCGGGCCCCACGTCGAGCTTCCTGAGTGCGAGCGTCAGCAGGCCGAAGCTGCCCAGCGCGAAGGCGGCGAACGCGATCGTCGGCCAGAGCCGGGTGAAACCGTGCGAGAGCTTGAGACAGACGGCGAAGCCCGTCTCGAGGAATCCGGCGACCACCACCAGCAGCCACGCCATGGTCTGTGCCTCCCGCATCAGTCGGTGACTGCTTCGTCGCACTTGGTGCGAGTATGCACTTACCAACCGCGGCGGGCCGCAAACGTGCGCCAGTCAGTCGCCTTCGCGTCGATCGCGGGTAGCGAGCAGCCGCCGCAGCGAGTACAGCCGCGCCGGATCCGCATGTCCCTCGGCCACCCAGTCGTCGAGCGCGCAGTCCGGCTCGTCATGACTGCAAGCCCGCGGACATCCTTCCGTACCCGGTACGAGATCGGGGAAGGCGAGGATCACCCGGGACGGGTCGACATGGTGCAGCCCGAAGGAGCGCACACCCGGGGTGTCGATCACCCAGCCGCCCTCCGCGTCCGCCAACGGGAGCGCGAGCGCCGATGTGGTGGTGTGCCGGCCGCGGCCGGTGACCGCGTTGACGACGCCGGTGCTGCGCCGGCGCTCCTTCGGTACGAGGGCGTTGACCAGGGTCGTCTTGCCGACGCCGGAGTGGCCGACGAACACGGTGGTCCGGCCCTTGAGGTGCTCATGGACCCGCTCGGCGGCGACGCCGTCCACGAACTCGTCGCGGGTGGTGACGATATGGGGCACGCCCAGCGCGCCGTACTTCTCCAGCAGCTCGTCGGGCGAGGCCAGATCCGACTTGGTCAGCACGAGGAGTGGCGTGAGCCCGCCGTCGTACGCCGCGACGATGCAGCGGTCGATCAGGCGTGGGCGGGGTTCGGGGTCGGCGAGCGCCGTCACGATCGCCAGCTGGTCGGCGTTGGCCACGACCACCCGCTCGTACGGATCGTCGTCATCGGCGGTCCGCCGCAGGACGGATTTCCGCTCCTCGATGCGCACGATGCGGGCGAGGGTGTCCTTCTCGCCGGAGAGATCGCCGACGATCCCGACCCGGTCACCGACCACCGCGGCCTTGCGGCCCAGCTCGCGGGCCTTCATCGCCATGACGACGCGGTCGTCGACGAGACAGGTGAGCCGGCCGCGGTCGACGGTCAGGACCATGCCCTCGACCGCGTCCTCGTGCTTGGGGCGGATATTGGTCCGAGGGCGGTTGCCCTTGCGGTTGGGGCGGACGCGGATGTCGTCCTCGTCGGGGTTCTTGCCGTAGCGGCGCATCTCGTCAGGCCCCGAGCATTCCGGCCCACATCCGCGGGAAGTCGGGCAGGGTCTTGGCGGTCGTCGCCACGTTCTCGATCTCCACGCCCTCGACGGCGAGGCCGATGACTGCGCCGGCCGTGGCCATCCGGTGGTCGTCGTACGTGTGGAAGACGCCGCCGTGCAGCGGGCGCGGGCGGATGTGCAGGCCGTCCTCGGTCTCCGTGACATCGCCGCCGAGCTCGTTGATCTCCTTGGTCAGGGCCGCGAGGCGGTCCGTCTCGTGGAGGCGCAGATGGGCGACGCCGCGCAGCGTGGAGGGGGAGTCGGCGAGCGCGGCGACGGCCGCGATGCCGGGGGTCAGTTCGCCGACCTCGCCGAGGTCGGTGTCGATGCCGTGGATGCGGCCGGTGCCGGTGAAGGTCAGACCCGCCTCGGTCAGCTCGCAGGACCCGCCCATCTCGGTGAAGATCCGGCGCAGCGCGTCACCGGGCTGGGTCGTCCGCTCGGGCCAGTCGGGGATGGTGACCCGGCCGCCGGTGATCAGCGCGGCGGCGAGGAACGGCTGGGCGTTGGACAGGTCCGGCTCGACGGTCAGATCGCGGCCGAGCAGGGCGGACGGGGAGACCCGCCAGACATTGGGCTCGCCGCCGGTCTCCGGCTCGTCGACCTGGGCGCCGACGGCGCGGAGCATGTCGACGGTCATCCGGATGTGTGGCATGGAGGGCAGGGTGCCGCCGATGTGCCGTACCTCCACGCCCTGGTTGAAGCGCGGGGCGGACAGCAGCAGGGCGGAGACGAACTGGGAGGACGAGGACGCGTCGATCCTGACCGACCCGCCGTCGAGCGCCCCGCTGCCGTGCACGGTCATTGGGAGCGAGCCGCGGCCGTCGTCGTCGATCCGGGCGCCGAGGACGCGCAGGGCGTCGATCACGCCGTTCAGGGGGCGCTCGTAGGAACGGGGGTCGCCGTCGAAGCGGACCGAGCCGTCGGCGAGCGCGGCGACCGGAGGCAGGAAGCGCATGACGGTACCGGCGTTGCCGACGTCGACCGTGGCCGGGCCGTGCAGGCCGGCCGGGATCACACGCCAGGTCTCGCCCTCGCCGTCGGGGCCCACGCCCTCCTCGATGCCGACGCCGAGGGCGCGCAGCGCCTCCGCCATCAGGAAGCTGTCGCGGGAGCGCAGCGGGCGGCGCAGCCAGCCCGGCTCGGCGGCGAGTGCGGCCAGCACCAGGGCGCGGTTGGTGACCGATTTGGATCCGGGCACGGTGACCGTCGCTTCGACGGCCCCGGTCGCGTAGGGGGCGGGCCAGAGGGCGGGGTGGACGGAGCTGTCGGTCATGGCCATCACTTTAGTGGCTCGGCGGAGACCCCGATCTTGATCAAATGCGGCGAAATGGGGGCGTAACCGAGGAGTGGTAGAGGGCTGTGCGGGTCTTCGGCGCTCGGTCAGAGGCCCAGCAGCCAGCGGCCGCCGCCGATCAGGGAGCAGAGCGACACCGCGTGGAAGAGGAACAGCCACATCACGGGCGGTACGTGCGTCAGCCGGGAGAGCTGATCGGCGTCCGAGTCGGGGGCTCCGCCGTGGCGGCGCTTGGACTGCAGCTCGAAGGCCGGTCGTACGCCGCCGAGCAGCAGGAACCAGACGGCGGCGTAGGCAAAGGCGGCCTGTACGCCGGGTTCTGTCAGCCAGGAGACCAGGAGGAAGGCGGCACCCGTGACGATCAGGGTGAGCGCGCCGTACGCATTGCGGATCATCACCAGCATCGCGATGAGCAGAGCGGTGGCCAGCCAGAGGAGCAGCGTGATGTGGTGCGCGGCCAGCAGCCAGGCGCCGCCGAGGCCGAGGAGGGGCGGCGCGGTATAGCCGGCCGCGGCGGTCAGGATCATGCCGAGGCCGGTCGGCTTGCCGGCGCTGACGGTGAGGCCGCTCGTATCGGAGTGCAGGCGGATGCCGTCCAGACGGCGGCCGGTGAGCAGGGCGACGAGGCCGTGGCCGCCTTCGTGGGCGATGGTGACGGCGTTGCGGGACAGGCGCCATATGGGGTGGGGGACGACGACTGCGAGGGCGAGCAGGCCGGTGGCGATGACCAGCCACTCGTCGGGGGCGGGCTGATTGCCGAAGACGCGGTCCCACAGGTCGGCGGCGGACTGGGTGCTGGCCATTTGTCGGGCGGCTCCTCGGGTGGCGGGCGGGAGTGGCAGTGTGGCACTTATGTGCGGACGGTATGCAGCGAGTCGTAGACCCGAGGATCTCGCGGGGCTCTTCGGGGTCGAGAAGTGGGAGCCGGAGGAGACGCTGGCGCCCGATTGGAACGTGGCCCCCACGAAGGAGGTCTACGCGATCCTCGAACGTCCTGTGAAAGACGCGGGTGATCCCCGTCCGGTTCGCCAGCTGCGGGCGCTGAAGTGGGGGCTTGTGCCGTCGTGGGCGAAGTCGCCGGAGGGCGGAGCGCGGATGATCAACGCGCGGGCGGAGACGGTGCACGAGAAGCCGTCCTTCCGCAGGCCCTTCCTGACGCGGCGCTGCATCCTGCCGGCGGACGGCTATTACGAGTGGGTGACCGGGGCGGGGGAGCGGGAGCTGGAGGTCGAGGGCAAGAAGAAACGCCCGCGTAAGCAGCCGTACTTCGTGACGCCGGCGGACGGGTCGGTGTTCGCGATGGCGGGGGTGTACGAGTTCTGGCGCGACCGGACGCTGCCGGACGACCTTCCGCAGGCGTGGTGGGTGACGTGCTCGGTGATCACGACGGAGGCGGAGAAGGGGCCGCTGGGGGTGGCGCCGGCCCAGGGGCCGCGGTCACTGTCGGACATCCACCCGCGGATGCCGCTGATGCTGACGCCGGACCGGTGGGACGCGTGGCTGGACCCGTCGCACAGGCAGCCGGAGCAGGTACGGGCGCTGCTGGTGCCGCCGCCGGAGGGGTTGATGCGGGCGTACGCGGTGACGACAGCGGTGAGCAATGTGCGGAACAACGGGCCGGAGCTGCTGGAGGAGCTGTCAGGCCCGGAGGAGGACACGCTGTTCTGACCGGGGTTTTCCCCTGTCCCGACCCTCCCGGAGCTGAGGGCAGGGCAGCCAGACCCCCACCCGGGGAGCGGCAGCTTCGCGCCGCGTGCGGCGCCGGCCGGCGGCTTCGCTTCGGACGCGGGCACGGTGGGCGGCCTCGTGCGGGGAACACGCGCACAGCCACCGTCGGCGGCTCTGCCCGAGAATCATCGCTCGCGCGGCTGCTCGCGCCGGCGCGAGCAGCTCCGCGCCGGTGCGGGCTCGGTGGGCAGCTTCGCGCCGCGTGCAAGCCCGGTGCACCGCTTCGCGGTGCCGGGTCCCCCCTCGTCCCATCCCGGCGCGGCAGGATGGACGTGTGAGTGGCACTGAGATCGTAGAGACCGGCGCCGGTGACGCCCGCGTCACCTGGGTGTCCGCCACCGGGCGGGCCCGGCTTGTGGTGGCCGTCAGTCATGGTGCCGGGGGTGGGATCGAGGCGCGGGATGTGCAGGCCATTGCCCGGGCGCTGCCCGCGGACGGGGTCACGGTGGCCCTGGTCGAGCAGCCGTGGCGGGTGGCCGGGAAGAAAGTCGCTCCCGCGCCGAAGACGCTGGATGCCGGGTGGCGCGGGGTCTGGCCCGTGCTGGAGAAACGCGGGCTGCCCGTCGTCGGCGGAGGCCGCAGTGCCGGGGCGCGGGTCGCCTGCCGGACCGCGCGGGAGCTCGGGGCCGCCGGCGTGCTCGCGCTGAGTTTCCCGTTGCATCCGCCCGGCAGGCCGGAGAAGTCCCGCGCGGACGAGCTGCTCGGCGCGGGCGTGCCCACCCTCGTCGTGCAAGGGGGCAACGATCCCTTCGGGCGACCGGAGGAGTTCCCCGAGGGGGACTACGAGCTCGTGGCGGTGCCGTACGGCGATCATGGGTTTGCCGTGCCCAAACGCGCCGGGATCAGTGAGGAGGAGACCCTCCGGACCATCACGGACGCCGTGCGGACCTGGGCGCGCGGGCTCCGGGAATGATGCGCGTACGCGCACTGTTGTGGATGTTGTAAAGACATAAACAGAGCTTGCAGTAGGGAGTCCGTCGCATGGGTTCGACCATCTGCCCGAGCCGCTCGAACGCCGCTGACCTGGAGTGGACGGTGCTTTCCGCGGCCAAGAACGCCCCTGCTCGGGCGGCGGGCGGAGCGGATCGTCGTCTATCCTCCGATTCGAGCGGGTCCGCATTCGGCCTCGCCACAGCGTTGGAGGAGGTGGGTCCGGTCACTGGGACCGACGCAGGGACCGATGGCGGCCAGGCGGAGCAGTCCGAGGAGACGACCGTCGAGCGCAATGCCCGTTTCGAGCGGGACGCCCTCGGCTACCTCGACCAGATGTATTCGGCTGCGCTGCGCATGACGCGCAATCCGGCCGATGCCGAGGATCTTGTGCAGGAGATGTACGCCAAGGCGTACGGATCCTTCCACCAGTTCCGCGAGGGCACGAACCTCAAGGCGTGGCTGTACCGGATCCTCACGAACACGTTCATCAACTCGTACCGCAAGAAGCAGCGCGAGCCCCAGCGCAGCGCCGCCGAGGAGATCGAGGACTGGCAGCTCGCCCGCGCCGAGTCGCACATGTCGACCGGGCTGCGCTCCGCCGAGTCGCAGGCCCTCGACCACCTGCCGGACTCGGACGTCAAGTCAGCACTGCAGGCCATTCCCGAAGAGTTCCGCATCGCGGTCTATCTCGCGGACGTAGAGGGCTTTGCGTACAAGGAGATCGCGGACATCATGGGAACACCCATCGGGACGGTGATGTCCCGACTGCACCGCGGCCGCCGTCAACTGCGCGGCATGCTGGAGGACTACGCCCGTGAGCGCGGGCTCGTCCCGGCCGGTGCGGGGGAGTCGAACGACGCGAAAGGCTCGGGCTCATGAGCTGCGGAGAGCCGCACGAGACGGACTGCTCAGAGGTCCTGGACCACCTCTATGAGTTTCTCGACAATGAGATGCCCGATGCCGACTGCACCAAGTTCGAAGTGCACTTCGAGGAGTGCTCGCCGTGCCTGGAGAAGTACGGTCTTGAGCAGGCCGTGAAGAAGCTGGTCAAGCGTTGCTGCGGCCATGACGACGTGCCCGGCGATCTGCGGGCCAAGGTCATGGGGCGCATCGACCTGATCCGGTCCGGTCAGGCCGTGCCCGACCACGACGTGACGGTCGCCGGCGCCGAACTGCCGGGCGTCGCCGCCCAGGAGTAGGCACCGGCACAAGTACGTACGCACTAGGTGCGCCGAGGTTGTCTCGGCGCACCTTTCGCGTATGCCCGCTTCACGTATGCGTGTTTGCGTATACCCCGGCCTGTCACCCGTAGGTGCGAAAAGCTGACTACTCGCCGCCGCGGCACCACCAACTCGCTAGCCTGGCGCTTCATTTGAGAGAGGGCCAGGAGAGGACGGGGCAGTGAGGGCCATACCGGCGGCGGCACGCGCGTACATTTTCGGCGCAGTGCTGTGCGCCGCGGTCTGCGCACTGCCGGCGGTGCGGCACGCAGCCGCGGTCCCCTGGAGCGCCGTGCTGCTGCTCGCCGGGCTGTACGCCGCGTGCGAGATGCCCGCCCGCTGCCGTTACCTCGGGAATTCCGTGCCGGTGGGCGCCGGGTCCTTCTTCCCCGTACTGCTCGCCGGGGCGTTTCTGCTGCCGCCCGCCGCGGCCGCGCTCGTCGCTGTGCCCGGCGCGCTGCTCGGCCGGGTCGACGAGCGGCCCGCGGGCGCACGGCGGATCTGGCGGGCGGCGCAGCTCGCGCTCGCGACATGGGGCGCGGCGCAAACGTATCTGCTGCTCGCCGGGGAACCCACGCTGCGGGCGCCGGACTTCCCGTACGCGCTGCTGCCCGCCGCGGCCGGGGCGCTCGTCTTCTGTCTGGTGCTGACCGCGCTCGACGGCGGCATCCTCGCCACCGCGGAACAGCTGCCCGTACGGACCGCCTGGCGCGGGCTGCTGCTGCGATCGCTGGCGCCGCACTGTGTGCACGGCCTCGCCGGGCTGATGATGGCAGTGCTGTGGCGCAGTCCGTACGGGCCTTTGTCCGCGCTCCTCGTACTGCTGCCGATGTACATCTCCTGCTGGGTCTTCGCGCAGTACCACCGGGAGCATGCCGCGCATCAGGCGACGATCCGGGCGCTGGTGCAGGCCGTCGACATCAAGGACAAGTACACGCGGGGGCACAGCGAGCGGGTCGGGCGAGCGTCCGTGCTGATCGCGCGCGAACTGAGCATGGAGGAGGGGCGGCTCGAGTTGCTCCGGTTCGCCGGGATCCTGCACGACGTGGGGAAGCTCGGCGTGCCGACGCGGGTGCTGCGCAAGGACGGGCCGCTGACGCCTCAGGAGCGGCGGGTGATCGAGCTGCATCCGGAGTACGGGCACGACATGGTGCGCGGCATCGGATTCCTGGGGGAGGCGCGGGCGGCGATCCTGCACCACCACGAGCGGCTGGACGGGAGCGGGTATCCGTACGGTCTTGTGGGGCGCCAGATCCCGGAGTTCGCGCGGGTGGTTGCGGTGGCGGACGCGTTCGACGCGATGACGTCGACCCGGTCCTACCGGCGGGCGCGGCCGGTGGCGGTGGCGCTGGAGGAGCTGAAGCGGTGCGCGGGGACGCAGTTCGACCCGCAGATGGTGCGGGCGCTGGTGCGGGCGCTGGAGCGGCACGGGTGGGAGACGGCGGTGACGTCGGACGAGGCGGGGGTGGGCGCGGGAGCCGGGTCCGGTTCCGGCGTCGGGGCCGCCGGGCGGGGCGTAAGCCGAAACGTCCCTCCGCAGCCGGAGCAGGTACGTGTGACGGTGCCGGGGCGTGACACCGGCACCGCGGGCAGACGGGGGTGACCCCCTCGCCGGGGAACCTCGTCCGCGTCGTGTACGCCGCCGCCGCGTTGCTCACCGGCGGCGCGCTGGCCGGGACCCTGTGGCAGGGAGTGGACCAGCCCGGGAACGCTCTTGCCTTCGGGGCATTCATCGCAGTCGGGGAGCTCGCCCGGTGGGGGGCCCCGCCCGGGGTGGGGGTACCTCCCATGCGCTTGGCGCCATGGGGGAGGGAGCCGGCGCCCCTGGGGGTCGCGGGCGCGCTCGCCTACGCGCTGCTCGGAGAGTGCGCGGGGCGGCACACCTCGCACGGGGCGCTTCAGGTCGTCGCCGTCGTCGTCGCGGCCTCGCTCGCCGGGACCGTACCGCATGTGGCGCGGGGTAGGGGGCCCGCGCTCGACCATGTGGCGCGGCGGGTGCTGACCGTCGGGTTTGCCGCCGTGTGCTTCCAGCCGCTGTACAACTCGGGGGAGCTGGAGCGCTGGGTCGGGCACGGTGCCTACTACGCGCTGCTCCTTCTCCTGCTGCTCGTGCTGACCGCCCTGTGCGACGCCGTCCTCGCCGCCGCGATGCTGCACGCCCGCACCCTCCCCCACAGCGCCAAGCGCATGGGAGGCACCCCCATTCCGTACGGCCCTCTCCTCCGCGACGAGCTCAGGGCCCTGCTCGGCATCGGCTCCGCGGTCTGCACCACCGGAGCCGTGATGGCCCTCGCCGTCGCTGTCGTCGGACTCTGGGCGCTGCCCGTGTTCTGCGTGCCCCTCCTCCTCGCCCAGCTCTCCTTCCGGCGGTACGCCGCGGTCAGGACCACCTACCGGCAGACCATCGTGTCCCTCGCCCGCGCCACCGAGATCGCCGGGTACACCCAGCCTGGCCACGCCCGCAGAGTCGCCGCGCTCAGCACCGCCGTCGGGCGGGAGCTGGGCCTGACCGGCCCAGATCTGACCGTCCTGGAGTACGCGGCGCTGATGCACGACATCGGGCAGCTGTCGCTCGTCGATCCCGTACCTGAGGGGGCCACCGCCACCCTGCCCGTCGCCGAGCAGCGGCGGATAGCTCTGCTCGGCGGGGCAGTCGTCCGCCAGACCGGCGTCCCCGCGGCCGTCGCCGTCGTGGTGGAGACGCAGGCCGACCCGTACCGCGATCAGCCGCTGCCCGCCCGGATCGTCCGGGCCGTCAACGCATACGACGATCTGGCCGGGGGAAGCGGAGGAACGGCGGGCGGGGCGCTCAGCGCACTCGAGCAGCTGCGGCTCGGCACCGGGCGCGACTACCAGCCAGAGGTGGTCGAATCCCTTGCCAGAGTCCTCTCAAGAGGCGGTCTGGCCCCCGTCCCACCGGGGTAACCCATGGGTAATGAGCGAGCCTCCGACTAGGCATGGTTGGATGCGAAAGAAGGCATACAAGCATGCGTCCGGGGGCAGCGACCCGAGCGACCGGCAGGCGGGAATCGTGAGGATCTTCGGGAAGGTACGGCATCGGCCGTCCGCCTCTTGGCGGCAGGCCACCGACCGCGCGTTCACGCTGATCGGCGACGGCCGGTACGAGGACGCGGGCGCGCTGCTGACGCGCGCGGCGGACCTCGAGCCCTGGCTCTCCGAGTCCTGGTTCAACCTGGCGCTGTTGCACAAGTTCCGGCACGACTGGGAGCAGGCGCGCGCCGCCGGCCTGCGGGCCGTCGCGCTGCTGGACAAGGAGAGCGGCGCCCCCGACTGGTGGAACGTCGGGATCGCCGCCACAGCCCTGCAGGACTGGCCGCTGGCTCGCCGAGCCTGGCAGGCGTACGGACTGAAGGTGCCGGGCGCCGCTGCCGCCAACGGCGAGCCGGTCGGCATGGAGCTGGGCAGCGCCGCCGTCCGTCTGTCGCCCGAGGGCGAGGCCGAGGTGGTGTGGGGCCGCAGGCTCGACCCGGCCCGGATAGAAGTGCTCTCCATCCCGCTGCCGTCGTCCGGACGCCGCTGGGGCGAGGTCGTCCTGCATGACGGCGTGCCCCATGGGGAGCGGATCACCTCCGCGGGACCTTCGTACCCCGTCTTCGACGAGATCGAGCTCTGGGCGCCCTCGCCCGTACCCACCTGGGTAGTGCTGCTGGAGGCCGCGACCGAGGCCGACCGGGACGCCCTGGAGCAGCTTGCCTCGGACGCCGGATTCGCCGCCGAGGACTGGTCCTCGTCGGTGCGGCTGCTGTGCCGGTCCTGTTCCGAGAGCCGGATGCCGAGTGCCGAGGGCGAGGGTGAGCACCTCGACCCGCACGACCACAGCGAGCCCGGCCATCCGGGGCCGCTCGGCCACCGCACGGCGGGCGATCTTTGGTCGCCCGAGCGCGAGTGCGGCATCGCGGCGCCGGCCGGGCTTGTCCGGGGGCTGCTGGACGGCTGGGTCGCCGACAGCCCGGACTCCCGTGAGTGGCGGGATCTCGAGGAAGTCTGCTGATCCCTCTGGCCGTAGGCTGTACGGGATCGGATTCCGGATTTCAGGAAGGCGCAGAAGCGGACATGGCGCAGCAGCAGACGGACGAGCAGGTGAACGACGGCTTCGTCGTCGACACGGAGGACTGCGAGGAGCGTGAGCTGGCGCACCGCGAGCGGGGTACGGCACGCCCGATCACGGTCGTCGGCAACCCGGTGCTGCACAGGGAGTGCCAGGACGTCACCGAGTTCGACGACAAGCTCGCTGCGCTGATTGACGACATGTTCGCCAGCCAGAAGGCGGCGGAGGGCGTGGGCCTGGCCGCCAACCAGATCGGCGTGGACCTCAAGGTCTTCGTGTACGACTGCCCGGACGACGACGGTGTACGTCACACCGGTGTCGTCTGCAACCCGGTCCTGGAGGAGCTGCCGCCGGAGCTGCGCGTCCTCGACGACTCCAATGAGGGCTGCCTCTCAGTGCCGACGGCGTACGCCTCGCTGCCTCGCCCCGACTCTGCGGTGGTGCGCGGGCAGGATGCCGAGGGCAAGTCGATCCGGGTGCGCGGCACGGGGTACTTCGCCCGCTGCCTGCAGCACGAGACGGACCATCTGTACGGCCAGCTGTACATCGACCGGCTCTCCAAGCGGGACCGCAAGGACGCGCTGCGGCAGATGGAAGAGGGCACGCCGCGCTACGAGACCGTGCCGAACGACTGAGTTCCGAGTCTGCAAAGGGGCCCGCTCACGCCGAGCGGGCCCTTAGGTGTGTTCGCCGCCATTGGGCGGACAAATGACGCCGGACGAGACCCTGTTGACGCGCGTCGACCGTCCCGCCAGTCTCTGCCGTACACCGCACTCACGGTATGGAGGCCCGATGTTCCGGCGTACCGCAAGACTCCTGCTGTCTCTTGTCATGCTCATGGCCGCCGCCTTGGCCGGGGTCGTGGCGACCGCCGGCACCGCCCAGGCGGACGGCTGCTACACCTGGACCCGCACGCTCTCCCAGGGCGCATCCGGCGCCGACGTCACCCAGCTGCAGATCCGGGTCGCCGGATATCCCGGGTACGGCGGCGTGCTCGCCATCGACGGCGACTACGGCCCGGCGACCACCGCGGCGGTCAAGCGGTTCCAGTCGGCGTACGGGCTCGGCGCCGACGGCGTCGCGGGGTCCGCCACCTTCTCCAAGCTGTACGCCCTCCAGGACGACGACTGCACGCCCATCCACTTCACCTACGGCGAGCTCAATGACTGCAACAGCACCTGGGCCGGCGGTGCGGTGAGCGCCGCGACCGCCAAGTCCAACGCGCTGCGCACCATGTGGAAGCTGGAGGCCATGCGGCACGCGCTCGGCGACCAGTCGATCACCGTCACCAGCGGCTTCCGCTCGCAGGCATGCAACGACGCGGTCGGCGGCGCGGCGGGCAGCCGGCATCTGTACGGTGACGCGGCGGATCTGGGCGCGGGCCCGCACTCCCTGTGCAAACTTGCCCAGCAGGCCCGCAACCACGGCTTCAACGGGATCCTGGGCCCCGGCTACCCGGGCCACAACGACCACACGCACCTCGACCACCGAGACAGTCGCTTCTGGTCGGCGTCGAGCTGCGGCATCTGAGCGCTCGGGTCAGGCGCGCGCAGCAGCCAGCGGTAGGGCGTGGTCCCGCAGTGCGGGGTAACGCGGCCGGGCGGACCCGTGAAAGGTATCCGCCCGGCCGTGCACCATGAAGATCAGAAGTCGTCGTCGAAGCCGACCGAGCCCTCGACCGCCACCTGGTAGGCGGACGGCCGGCGCTCGAAGAAGTTCGTCAGCTCCTGGACGCCCTGCAGCTCCATGAAGGAGAACGGATTCTCCGAGCCGTACACCGGGGCGAAGCCCAGCCGGGTCAGTCGCTGGTCGGCGACGCACTGGAGGTACTCGCGCATCGACTCGGTGTTCATTCCGGGCAGACCGTCACCGCACAGATCGCGGCCGAACTGGAGCTCCGCCTCGACGGCCTCCTTCAGCATGTCCGTGACCTGCTGCTGGAGTGCGTCGTCGAAGAGCTCGGGCTCCTCCTTGCGGACCGTGTCCACCACCTCGAAGGCGAAGTTCATGTGCATGGTTTCGTCCCGGAAAACCCAGTTCGTCCCGGTCGCCAGGCCGTGCAGCAGACCGCGGGAGCGGAACCAGTACACGTACGCGAACGCGCCGTAGAAGAACAGCCCCTCGATGCAGGCCGCGAAGCAGATCAGATTCAGCAGGAACCGGCGGCGGTCGGCCTTCGAATCCAGCCTGTCGATCTTCTCGACAGAGTCCATCCACTTGAAGCAGAACTGGGCCTTCTCCCGGATCGACGGGATCTCCTCGACCGCGTCGAAGGCGGCCGCGCGGTCGTCCGGGTCGGGGAGGTAGGTGTCGAGCAGCGTCAGATAGAACTGGACGTGCACAGCCTCCTCGAAGAGCTGGCGGCTCAAGTACAGCCGCGCCTCCGGGGAGTTGATGTGCTTGTAGAGGGTGAGCACGAGGTTGTTGGAGACGATCGAGTCGCCCGTCGCGAAGAACGCGACCAGCCGGCCGATCATGTGCTGCTCGCCCGGCGAGAGCTTGGCGAGGTCGGCCACGTCGGAGTGGAGGTCGACCTCTTCGACGGTCCAGGTGTTCTTGATCGCGTCGCGGTAGCGCTCGTAGAAGTCCGGGTAGCGCATGGGGCGGAGAGTCAGCTCGAAGCCGGGGTCGAGCAGATTCTTCTTCGGGGTGACCGCCGGCGCGGAGCGCCGTTCATCGGGGGTGGTGGCCGGGTGACGGGTGGGCATTACTGGCAGGCCTCGCAGGACTCGGGGTTCTCCAGGGAGCAGGCGACGGCGTCGGGGTCGGCCGCCTGCTGTACCGGGACGGGGGTGGCGGACTGAGCCGCGCGGGCGATCCGCGTCGCCGGGCGGGAGCGCAGGTAGTACGTCGTCTTCAGGCCCTGCTTCCAGGCGTACGCGTACATCGAGCTGAGCTTCCCGATGGTCGGCGTCTCCAGGAACAGGTTCAGCGACTGCGACTGGTCCAAGAAGGGGGTGCGCGAGGCGGCCATGTCGATCAGGCCGCGCTGCGGGATCTCCCACGCCGTGCGGTACAGCGCGCGGACGTCGGCCGGGATCCAGCTGAAGCCCTGCACCGAGCCGCTGGACTCGCGCAGCGCCTCACGGGTCTGCGCGTCCCACACGCCGAGCTTCTTCAGCTCCTCCACCAGGTAGGCGTTGACCTGGAGGAACTCACCGCTCAGCGTCTCGCGCTTGAAGAGGTTGGAGACCTGAGGCTCGATGCACTCGTACACCCCCGCGATCGAGGCGATGGTCGCGGTCGGCGCGATGGCGAGGAGGAGGGAGTTGCGCATGCCGCTCTCGGCGACGCGGGTGCGCAGCGCGTCCCAGCGCTCCGGCCAGTTGAGCGCCACGTCGTAGTGGTCGGGGTGCAGCATGCCACGGGCCGCGCGGGTCTGGGACCAGGCGGGCAGCGGGCCGTTGCGCTCGGCGAGGTCGCAGGACGCCTCGTAGGCGGCGAGCATGATCCGCTCGGCGATCTTCGTGGACAGCGCCTTCGCCTCGGGCGAGTCGAAGGGGAGGCGGAGCTTGAAGAAGACGTCCTGCAGACCCATCGCACCCAGGCCCACCGGACGCCACTTGGCGTTGGAGCGGCCTGCCTGCTCGGTCGGGTAGAAGTTGATGTCGACGACCCGGTCGAGGAAGGTCACGGCGGTACGGACGGTCTCGTCCAGCCGCTCCCAGTCGATGTCTCCCGACGCGAGCACGAACGAACCGAGGTTGACCGAGCCGAGGTTGCAGACGGCCGTCTCCCCGTCGTCCGTCACCTCCAGGATCTCGGTGCACAGGTTCGAGGAGTGGACCGTGTGGCCCGGCTCCGCCGTCTGGTTCGCGGTGCGGTTGGAGGCGTCCTTGAAGGTCATCCAGCCGTTGCCGGTCTGGGCGAGCGTACGCATCATCCGGCCGTACAACTCCCGCGCGGGGATGGTCCTGCGGGCGAGTCCCCCGGCCTCCGCCTCGCGGTACGCCGCGTCGAACTCGTCGCCCCACAGGTCGACCAGATCCGGCACATCGGAAGGTGAGAACAGCGACCAGTCGGCGTCGGCCTCGACGCGGCGCATGAACTCGTCCGGGATCCAGTGCGCGAGGTTGAGGTTGTGCGTACGCCGCGCGTCCTCACCGGTGTTGTCGCGCAGCTCCAGGAACTCCTCGATGTCCGCGTGCCAGGTCTCCAGGTAGATCGCGGCGGCGCCCTTGCGCCGGCCGCCCTGGTTCACGGCCGCGACCGAGGCGTCGAGGGTCTTCAGGAACGGCACGATGCCGTTGGAGTGGCCGTTGGTGCCGCGGATCAGTGAACCGCGGGCGCGGATGCGGGAGTAGGAGAGGCCGATGCCGCCCGCGTGCTTGGAGAGGCGCGCGACCTGGTGGTAGCGGCTGTAGATCGAGTCGAGCTCGTCCATCGGGGAGTCCAGCAGATAGCACGAGGACATCTGCGGGTGGCGGGTGCCGGAGTTGAAGAGGGTGGGCGACGAGGGGAGGTAGTCGAGGCGGCTCATCAGCCCGTACAGCGCCGCGACTTCGTCCAGGGCGCGCGCGGAGGTGTCCTCGGCCAGTCCGCAGGCGACGCGCAGCATGAAGTGCTGCGGGGTCTCGATCACCTGGCGGGTGAGGGGGTGCCGGAGCAGATAGCGGCTGTAGAGGGTGCGCAGCCCGAAGTAGCCGAAACGGTCGTCGGCGTCCTGGTCCATCAGAGCGTCGAGACGGGCGGCGTGGAGCGTGACGAACTCGGCCGTGCGGTCGGCGATCAGGCCCTCCCGGTGGCCGACCGCGACCGAAGCGGAGAAGGACACCGCGCCCTGTCCGGCGGCCTCGTCCGCGATGTGACGGGTCAGCAGGCGGGCGGCGAGCCGGGAGTAGGCCGGGTCCTCGGAGATCAGCCCCGCGGCGGCGTCGGTGGCGAGGCTGCGCAACTCGGCCGCGTCCGACCGGGCGTTGCGGCCGCGCAGCGCGGCGGCGGCGACGCGTCCCGGGTCAGTGTCCGGCAGATCGGCGGTGAGATCGGTCAGGGTCCGCAGAAGCGCGGTCCCGGGGCCGTCGACAGCATGCTCTGCGATGCCTGAAGCCGGATCGGCTGGCGCGATGGTCACGTGGTGCTCTCCCTCGCTCGGCTCTGGGCCGGCGGGGGAGGGGAGGGCCGCGGGGGCGTACGTACCCGGAAAATGGCAGCACACCGCACGGCATCCACCGACCCAACCGCGAGGCCCGGATGTCTCGGCACCCGGTTCGGTCGAGCCGGATGCACCGTCGGCAGGTCTTCGGACTGGTGGGTACGACAAAGCGCACCACAGCACACCGTTGCGGGACAGTTCCGGATTCCCACCGGATTCCCCTGCGGCGACAGCGAGCATGAGCATACATGTGGGGGCCGCTGGATGCGGCACCCCCCACATGTTGTGTCGTAGCGGGCTACAGCTCCAACGCGTAGGTCAGCAGGGTGATCCCGGGGACGGGCTCCCAGTCCCGGTCGGGCGTACGGACGAAGCCCATCCGCTCGTAGATCCGGTGGGCGGCGAGCATGCCGTGCTGCGTCGACAGCACGAGCCGCCGGCACCCCTCGACGCTTCGGGCGCGTTCGACGCACGCCCGCACAAGGGCCTCGCCGGCACCCCGTCCACGGGCCTGCTCGGCGACTGCGAGCATCCGGAACTCGGCCTCGCCACAGCGGGCGATATCGGCCCACTCCCCGCCGCCCGAGACAAAGGTCACGCCACCCAGCAGGCGGCCGCGACCGTCGACGGCGACGAGCACCTCGGCCTCGGCGGCCCGCCGCGCCACATCCCGCAGCACATGCAGATACGAATCGTCCTCGCCGAAGTGCAGCAGCCCGTCGCCCAGATAGGCATGGGCGGTGATCTCGCCCAGCTCGGTGTACTCCTTCGGCCGCACTGCCCTGATGGTGATGTCCATGGGCGCAGTGTGGACCGGGTCAGCCGCTCACGCCCACCTCATTGTTGGGGGCGCCGTCGCCGGCCGGGGGCAGGTCGCCGCGCTCGACGGGCGTTTGTCCGCCGACGTCCCCGGCCGGGGGCAGGACCTCGTCCAGCTCACGGTCGTCGGCGAGGTGGGCCGCCTCGGCGGCCTCGCGCAGGACGTCGCGCTCCACCTGAGTGCCGGCGCTGATCTGGATCCGCAGACCGTTCTCCGTACGGACGTACTCATGGCCGCTGTCCGAGGTGCGGTACCAGCCCTTGCCGTCCTTCGCGCAGGGTGCGCCGGCCGGTCCGACCGCGCCCGTGGCCGACCCCATCGGGAGTCCGGCGCAGTTCGCCTCGTCCACCTCGCCCCGGTCGACCAGGAGCGTGATCTGCCCACCGGTCTTCGAGACATACGTGGCCGAGAAGCCGTCGCCGCCGATGACACCCACAGACTGCCGCGCCAGCTCGAAGCCGTCGGACCGCGTCACATACACATGCTCGGGCAGGGTCTGCAGCGCGCGGGCGCGCGCCTCAAGCTCGGACCGCTCGGGCACGGGACCGCTGGTGCTCCCCGTACCGTCGCTGCCCCGAGTGCCGCTGTTGACCGCTGCCTCCGTCCCGCAGCCGGCAAGGGCGAGGGTGAGCAGCACAAGCGACAAACGCGCGCGACGTCTCATGCGCACATTCTTTCGCAGGTACGGCGAGGGCCGCCGCGTTCTCCCGTGGGAAGCGCGACGGCCCTCGACCGGGTGAGGCCCGGTGACCGGGTCGGTCTCAGTGACCGGCGCCCGCGGTGGCCTTCGGCAGCTCCACCTGTACACCCGGGTCGCCCGCGTCCGCCGTGTAGTCCGACGGGCTCGTCTCGTCGACGCCCTCCGGCGCCTTCGCCGCCCGCAGCACGAACGTCAGGACCACCGTCACCACGGCGTTCAGCACGAACGCCGTCAGGCCGATGTAGCCGATCTCGCCGATACCCGGGATCTCTGCCGACGAGCCCCCGAAGTGCTTCTGGGTCGGGCTCGCCACTCCGTACGCGGCCGCCGTGCCGTAGATCATGCCGACCGCCCAGCCCGCCAGCAGCGCCCAGCGGTGGAACCAGCGCGTGAACAGGCCGCCCACCAGCGCCGGCAATGTCTGGAGGATCCAGATGCCGCCGAGAAGCTGGAAGTTGATCGCCACCGTCTTGTCCATCGTCAGGACGAAGACCAGCGCGCCCACCTTCACCAGCAGCGAGACCAGCTTGGAGACCTTGGTCTCCTGCGCGGGCGTCGCGTCCGGCCTGATGAAGTCCTTGTATATGTTCCGCGTGAACAGATTCGCCGCCGCGATCGACATGATCGCCGCCGGCACCAGCGCGCCGATGCCGATCGCCGCGAAGGCGACACCCGCGAACCAGTCCGGGAACATCGTCTCGAACAGCTGCGGAATCGCCAACTGCGCGTTGTCCACCTTGATGCCCGCCGCGATCGCCATGAAGCCGAGCAGCGCCAGCAGACCCAGCATCAGCGAATACAGCGGCAGGATCGTGGCGTTGCGGCGGATCACGTTACGGCTGCTCGAAGAGAGCGTCGCCGTGATCGAGTGCGGATACATGAAGAGCGCGAGCGCCGAGCCCAGTGCCAGCGTCGCGTAACCCCACTGGCCCATATCGCCCGGCACCAGTGCGCCGCGCGGCTTGTCCGTCGCCGGGTTGATCTGCGCGAAGGCGTCGCCCGCCGTCGCGAAGACGTGGTCGAACCCGCCCAGCTTGATCGGGATGTAGATGATCGCCACACCGATGACGATGTAGATCAGTGTGTCCTTGACGAAGGCGATCAGTGCCGGTGCCCGCATCCCGGAGGAGTACGTGTACGCCGCCAGAACGCCGAAGGCGATCAGCAGCGGCAGGTCCTTGATGAACCAGTTGGTGGTCTCGCCGCCGCCGACACCCATCACGTCGAGCACCGCCTGGATGCCCACCAACTGCAGCGCGATGTACGGCATCGTCGCCAGGATGCCGGTGACCGCGACCGCCAGCGACAGACTCTTCGAGCCGAAGCGTCCGCGGACGAAGTCCGAGGTGGTCACGTACCCGTGCTTGTGCGACACCGACCACAGCCGCGGCAGGAAGGTGAAGATCATCGGGTAGATGAGGATCGTGTACGGGACGGCGAAGAAGCCCGCCGCGCCCGCCGCGTAGATCGCCGCCGGGATGGCCACGAAGGTGTACGCGGTGTACAGGTCGCCGCCGAGCAGGAACCAGGTGACCCAGGTGCCGAACGACCGGCCGCCAAGACCCCATTCCTCGAGGCTTTCGGTCTCGGCCCGGCGCCAGCGCGAGGCCAGGAAGCCCACGACCGTGACGGCCAGGAAGAAGAAGATGAAGACGGCGAGTGCGACGCCGTTCACGCCGTCCTTCACTGCGACGCACCCCCCTTGCGGGCGCGCTGGTCGCGCTGCCACAGCTTGTAAGCGGTCATGGTGAGCGCGCTGGAGATCAGCACCCAGAGCATCTGGTACCAGTAGAAGAACGGAATGCCGATGAAGGTCGGCTCGACCTTCGCGTACGAACTGACCCACAGCAAGGCGACGAACGGTGCGAAGAGACAGAGGGCGATGACCACGCGCACCGGCGTGATCAATGGTCGTCTCTCGTCAGGCACTTCTGTTACTTCGGCCATACGGCGGCTCCGATTCCTCACCTGTCACCAGTTGTAATGCGCAGGCAATGTAGGCCAGGGTTTCGCGAAGCGTCACCCCTGTCCGTATATCGGTACGGCAACGACTTCCAGCCGCGCTGCCTTCCACCGGCATTCAGCAACAGCGGAAGCCTGAACTCGGGTCCGACTCCTGGCGGTCCGTCCGCATCCGCTCGAATTCCCGCCGGGAGGGCACGGACACGGACGGATCGTGCGAACGCGCATGTGTGACGTACCTCTCGTACGCCGACTCATCCAGCAATTCCCGTACGTACCACCGCACCGCGCTAGCGGCCCGCCGCACTCCGCTCCGCAGCATCCCGCACCTCCGTCTTCTCCTCCTTGGTCGCCCACAGCCCGGCCGGAGCGGCCAACGTCGACTCCACGAACGGTGCCTCGTCCAGCGTCGCGGAGGCCGGATTGCGTACGGCTTTCACGCATACCCGGGCCGCGTCCACGACCACCACCAGGATCAGCAGCGCCAGCAGCGCCGAAAGGACGCCGTCCACCGTGGAGTTGGTGACGATGGTGTGCATGTCGTCCATGGACTTGGCGGGCGGCAGCAACTTGTCCGCGTCAATGGCGTCCTGGTAGCGCTGGCGCTGGGTGAAGAAGCCGACGCGGGGATCGCCGGAGAAGACCTTCTGCCAGCTCGCCGTCAGCGTCACCGTGACATCCCAGGCGAGCGGAATGCCGGTGATCCAGGCCCACTTGAGCCGTCCCGACTTCACCAGCAGCGTGGTGCAGACGGCGAGTGCCACCGCCGCGAGCAGCTGGTTGGAGATGCCGAAGATCGGGAAGAGCTGGTTGATGCCGCCGAGCGGCTCATGCACGCCGACCCAGAGGAAGTATCCCCACAGCGCCACCACGGCCGCGCTGGTGATGACGATGCCCGGCTTCCAGCTGACGTTGCGGAAGGGCTTGTAGACGTTGCCGAGCATGTCCTGGAGCATGAACCGGCCCACCCGGGTACCCGCGTCCAGCGCGGTCAGGATGAACAGCGCCTCGAACATGATCGCGAAGTGGTACCAGAAGGCCTTCATCCCATTGCCGCCCACGACCTGGGAGAAGATCTCCGAGACGCCGACGGCGAGGGTGGGCGCACCGCCCGTCCGCGACAGCAGTGACTGCTCCTCCACCGCCTCGGCAGCCTTCGCCAAGTCGCTCGGGGAGATCGTGTATCCGAGGTTCGCGACCGCCTGCGACGCCGACTGGACGCTGTCGCCGATGACGCCGGCCGGCGCGTTCATCGCGAAGTAGAGCCCCGGGTCGATGATGCAGGCCGCCACCAGTGCCATGATCGCCACGAACGACTCCATCAGCATGGAGCCGTAGCCGATCATCCGGATCTGCGTCTCCTTCTGGATCATCTTCGGGGTGGTGCCCGAGGAGATCAGCGCATGGAATCCGGAGAGCGCGCCGCACGCGATGGTGATGAAGACGAACGGGAACAGCGAGCCCGCGAACACCGGCCCGTCGCCCCGGCTCGCGAAGTCCGTCACCGCGTCCATCCGCATGTCGGGCAGGGCGATGACGACGCCGAGCGCCAGCAGCCCGATCGTCCCGATCTTCATGAAGGTGGAGAGATAGTCGCGTGGCGCGAGCAGCATCCACACCGGGAGTACGGAGGCGATGAATCCGTACGCCACCATCCACAGCACCAGCGTCGAGGGCGAGAGCGTGAAGGTCTCGGCGAGCGAGGACTCGGCGACCCAGCGGCCCGCCACGATCGAGAGCAGCAGCAGCGCGACGCCGATCAGCGTGACCTCGCTGACCCGGCCGGGCCGCAGAACGCGCAGATAGAAGCCCATCAGCAGCGCGATGGGGATGGTCATGCCGATGGAGAAGGTGCCCCAGGGGGAGCGGGCCAGCGCGTTGACAATGACCAGCGCCAGCACGCCCAGCAGGATGATCATGATCATGAAGGCGGCGAGCAGGGCCGCGGCCCCGCCGAACGGGCCGATCTCGTCCCGCGCCATCTGACCCAGCGACTTGCCGTTGCGCCGGGTGGAGAAGAAGAGCACCACCATGTCCTGCACGGCGCCCGCGAAGATGACGCCGACGATGATCCAGATGGTGCCGGGCAAGTACCCCATCTGTGCGGCCAGTACGGGTCCGACCAGCGGGCCCGCTCCCGCGATGGCCGCGAAGTGATGCCCGAGCAGAACCCGCCGGTCGGTGGGGTGGAAGTCGATGCCGTTGTCGAGCCGTTCGGCCGGGGTGGCTCTGGTCCTGTCGACCTTCAGCACCCGGTTGACGATGAAGCGCGAGTAGAAGCGGTAGCCGATCGCATACGAGCCGAGGGCGGCGGCGACCATCCAGGCGGCCGACACCTCCTCGCCGCGCGACAGGGCCAGTACGGTCCAGCCGGCCGCGCCCACCAGCGCGACAAGCGTCCAGATGACGATGGTTCGTGGATTTGTGGTGCGCACCGGGTCGTCCTCCCGTCCTATGAGATGACGGGAGGACGGTAGAGCAGGAATGTGACCTGCGCTACACCATGTGCGGTACGAGTTGTCAGCCGGGCCCGTGTCGGTCCTTCGGCCCCGTGTCAGTCCGTCGGCCGCCGCAGCCTCGCCACGCTGCGGTCTCCCGGGGGATAACCCCCGGACCCCCAGTAAGTTCTGGCTCGGCCCCGTGTCAGTCCGTCGGCCGCCGCAGCCTCGCCACGAACTTGTACCGGTCGCCCCGGTACACCGAACGCACCCACTCCACCGGCTCGCCCTGTGCGTCCAGCGAATGGCGCGAAAGCATCAGCATCGGCAGGCCCACGTCCGTCCCCAGCAGCCCGGCCTCGCGTGGGTTTGCCAGCGAGGTCTCGATCGTCTCCTCGGCCTCGGCCAGATGGACGTCGTACACCTCCGCCAGCGCGGTGTAGAGCGAGGTGTACTTGACCAGGCTGCGGCGCAGCGCCGGGAAGCGCTTCGCCGACAGGTGCGTCGTCTCGATCGCCATCGGCTCACCGCTCGCCAGCCGCAGCCGCTCGATCCGCAGCACCCGCCCGCCGGTTGAGATGTCCAGCAGCCTGGCCAGCGTGTCGTCGGCCGTGACATACCCGATGTCCAGCAACTGCGAGGTGGGCTCCAGGCCCTGCGCCCGCATGTCCTCGGTGTACGACGTGAGCTGGAGCGCCTGCGAGACCTTGGGCTTGGCGACGAACGTGCCCTTGCCCTGGATGCGTTCGAGGCGGCCCTCGACGACCAGCTCCTGCAGCGCCTGCCGCACCGTCGTACGCGAGGTGTCGAACTCCGCCGCGAGCGTGCGCTCCGGCGGCACCGGCGTACCGGGCGGCAGTGTCTCCGTCATGTCGAGCAAGTGGCGCTTGAGCCGGTAGTACTTGGGCACGCGCGCGGTACGGGTCTGTGCCCCGCCCTCGGTTTCCGTACCGCCCCCGTCCGTGGTCATGGCCCGCCTTCCCGACTCCTGTGCTGCTGCCGTCACCGGCTCCTCCGTCTGTTGCGGCTCACATGGTGGCACGGTCCGGTCGCGGGTCGTCGCCCTGACGCAGGTGTCGGTCCGATAACGGACGCGACAGCCCTTCTTATACACCCTTGACACCCATAAAGGTCTAGGCCAAGCTCCCGGGTGCTGGTCTAAACCATTAAAGATCAGGTCCCAGCCCCACGGGCAGTACTCAGCGCAATCTGCCTATGTCTTGGCGGTGGGCAGGGGGTTGCAGGCATCCCTGAGGAGGGTGGCGTGAAGCGCAAGCTCATTGCGGCGATCGGCGTCGCGGGCATGATGGTCGGTATTGCCGCGTGTGGCTCGGACAACAGCGGCGACAACAGGGCGGGGGCCGACGGCTTCAAGGGGCAGACCCTGACGGTCTGGGCGATGGACGGTTCCACGCCGGACCAGTGGCAGAAGGACCTCAGCGCCGAGTTCGAGAAGAAGACCGGCGCGAAGGTCAAGTTCGAGGTCCAGCAGTGGAACGGCATTCAGCAGAAGCTGACCACGGCCCTGTCCGAGGAGAACCCGCCGGACGTCTTCGAGATCGGCAACACCCAGACCGCGGCGTACGCCCAGACCGGCGGCCTCGCCGAGCTCGGCGACCTCAAGAAGGCGATCGGCGCGGACTGGTCCGAGAACCTGAACGAGGCCTCGGTCGTGGACGACAAGCAGTACGCCGCCCCGTGGTACTTCGCCAACCGCGTGGTCATCTACAACAAGTCGGTCTTCAAGGAGGCGGGCGTCGCCGCGCTGCCGAAGACCCGCGACGAATTCTTCGCCGCGCTCGACAAGATCAAGGCCAAGGGCAAGGAGCCGATCTACCTGCCCGGCCAGAACTGGTACTTCTTCGACGGGCTCACCATCGGCAAGGGTGCTGAGCTCGTGAAGAAGGACGGCGACAAGTGGGTCTCCAACCTGGACGACCCGAAGATCGCCGAGGCCGCCGAGCTCTACAAGAAGTACCAGGCCTACTCCAAGGCCCCCAAGGACAAGGACGAAGCCACCCCGCAGCAGGCCGACGTCTTCGCCAAGGGCAATGTCGGCGCCTTCATCGGCATGGGCTGGGAAGCCGGCACCGCCATCAAGGCCAACCCGGCCATCGAGAAGGAGATCGGCTATTTCACCATCCCCGGTGAGACTGCCGACAAGCCCGAGGGTGTCTTCCTCGGCGGCTCCAACCTTGCCGTCGCCGAGGGCAGCAAGAAGCAGGATCTCGCCAAGGAGTTCCTCAAGCTCGCTCTCTCCGACAAGTACGAGGGTCAGCTCGCCAAGCTGAACGGCGTCATCCCGAACAAGGAGTCGCTCAACTCCAACCTGACGGGCAACCCGGTCGCCGAGGCCGCCGCTCCGTCCGCCAAGTTCGGTGGCACCACCCCGCTGATCCCCGAGTGGGCCGCGGTGGAGAACGCGCCGAACCCGATCAAGACCTACCTGACGGCGGTCCTGAACGGTAAGAGCCCGGCCGAAGCCGCCAAGCAGGTCGAGGGCGAGTTCAACAAGCGCCTCGCGCAGAAGAGTTAAGGGTGCGCTGCCGGGGACCGACAACAACAAGAATACCTACCCCGCGCCCCA
>NZ_JBSFMS010000090.1:0-31030 GCF_053599675.1 Streptomyces sp. NPDC000880
GTCGAGTAAGTGGTCCCGAACCGACTGGATGGCGTCGGCGAGCTCGCCGTCCGTCATGGCCCGGACCGTACCTTCCGTACGGTCCGGGCGACCGGCGTTTCAGCAGAACTTCGGCTTCTGCCAGGAGCATTCGAGACCGGCCGCAGGCTCGGTGCCGCGTGCGGCCTTCGGCGGTACGGCGGCGATCGTGCCCCCGGCCGTGTCGGACCTGGCCAGTGTCACCACGATCGCGTCCTCGACGCTCTTCACCGAAGAGGCCAGATAGTTGTTGAGCACGACGCTGTAGACGAGCTCACGGCCGCCGACGTCCGTGACGTACCCGGAGAGCGCCGAAGCGCCCGTCAACGAGCCGGTCTTACCGCGGGCGTTGAGGGCCGCCGGGGTCGCGCACATCCGGGAGCGCAGGGTGCCGCCGATGGCGCGGTCCGCGTTGCAGGCTACTGGGAGGGACGCTGACCAGTCGGAGTACCAGGGGGCGTCCCGTACCGAGAGGAGCAGGGTGGCGAGCTGCTGGGCCGGGAAGAGGTTCATCCGGGTCAGGCCCGAGCCGTCGAACTGGCGGATGGTGGAGGTCTGCACGCCCTCCTGCTTCAGGTAGCCGGCGATCGCCGACAGTCCCGCGTCCCAGGTGCCGCGGCCGGCCGTCTCGTAGCCGATCGTCTTGGTGAGCGCCTCGGCGTGCATGTTGTTGGACAGCTTCATGAACGGGAACATCAACTCCCGCAACGGCATGGAGCTGTGCGAGGCAAGGAGCTTCGCCTCGGGCGGGGTGGGACGGCCGAGGCGGGGACTGCCGGCGATGCGTACGCCATGGGCGGCGAGCGCGTCGGAGAAGACCGCTGCGGCGTAGCCGGTGGGCTCCCAGACGGCCACCCACTCCTTGGTGGCGCTCGCGCCGACCGGGATGTTCCCGCTGACGGTGATCGTGTTGGTGCCGTGCTGCCGCTCGACGGCAAGGGTGTCGGGCTGTCCGGCGGGGACGGTGGTGCCGCGGATGTCGATGCGTACGTACTCGGTGGGTGGGGTGAGCTTCACGCGCGGCTTGTCGCCCGGCGCGGCGCCGGGGAGCGCCTCGACGACGACCGTGCCGGAGTCGTAGTCGGTGTCGGGCGCGACGGTGAGCGGCGAGATCTGCGCGGAGTAGTACGAGGACTCGTCGTCCGCGGCCCAGGAGCGGCCGAGGCGCTGGGTGTCGAATCGGGTGTCGTCCGCTACGAGGCGGCCGGTGACACGGGTGACGCCGGAGGCGGCCAGGTCGGCGGCGAGCCGGTCGTAGTCCTTGGCGAGTGTTGTCGGGTCGCCGCCGCCGCGCAGATAGAGGTCGCCGCGGAGGATGGAGCCGTGGCGGGTGCCGGTGGACAGGACGTCGGTGGAGTAGCGGTAGTCGGGGCCGAGCAGCGCCATCGCGGCGGCGGAGGTGGCGAGCTTGGTGTTGGAGGCGGGCATGAGGCGGTCGGCACCGTCCCGCTGATAGAGGCGCTCCCCAGTGGCGGCGTCGGCGATCACCACGCTCGCGGCTCCGCCGTCCATGCGGGCGTCGGCGAGGATTTTGTCGATGGCGCCCTTGAGGCCGGTGTCGGAGGGGCCGGCCCCGGCGGGCGCGCTCCAGGTGAGCGTGCAGGCGAGCCCGATGACGACGGGCAGGATCCAGCCTCGGGAGCGCCGGCTCGAGCGAATCACGGGTCTACTCATGGCACAGGAGCATCCCGGACGGGCGTGCGCGCGGGAAGAACGCCTGGACGCCCGGGCGGGTCCCGGAAGGGTCTCGGAGGGCTCTCCGAGGGGTCTTGGAGGGGGCTCGCGGAGGGGCGGTTCTCCGTTGAATCCGTGACAAGGCCCACAGGCATTTCGGGGTCTACTAGCCGGAGTAGTGGGCTGGATCGGCTCTGATGCGGGATCTGGGGCCAGGATTGGCCGGGACCTTCGGCCCTCCGGTGTCCGATGGCGGGGGATCCGGGGTGGATGTCGCATTCGCACGGTTCGTGCGCCGTCTGTACGTGGGGTTAAACCTCTGCGAGTCGGGTGATTTGGGCTGATTTGCGAGGTGGCCCCAAAGGGGGACAGGAGGGCGTCAAGAGGCAAAATCCCGGCGTGGCGACTACGACCGGATGTCGTAGATGGGTGGTTTTGGGCATGGCGGGGGCGTGGGTTACCAAGGTGTGGCCAAGCCCGGCGCGGAGGTGCCGGGTCCCTTAATGCCTCGGAGGTTTACTCCAATGTCGCAGCGTGCCATGTCCCACCTTCCCCGCCCGTCCGCCTTCCGTACCCGCGCTGCCGTCCTGGCCGCCGGCCTGGGAGCGTCGATGGTGCTCGGAGCCGGGGCCGCGTTCGCCGCTGGGACCAGTGCGCCGGCGGCTGCCACGTCCGCCACCGCGGTGGACGCCTCGAGCGCCGTCGCCGCGCAGGCCCTGGCGCAGTCCAAGGCCGCCGCCGCCGCGAAGACGGCAGCGGCCGCGAAGTCCAAGGCCGCCAAGCCCAAGGCCGCCAAGCCCAAGGCGGCGAAGAAGGCCGGGTCCTGGGTCAAGCCCGTCACCGGCTACACGCTGACCGCGAGCTTCAACCAGGGCGGCAACATGTGGTCGCACAAGCACTCCGGCCAGGACTTCGCCGTTCCCGTCGGCACCCCGGTCAAGGCCGCCTACAACGGTGTCGTCGTGAAGGCCGGCCCGAACGGCGGCGGCGACGGTCCCGCGTACGGCAACGCCATCGTGGTCAAGCACGCCAATGGCAAGTACTCGCAGTACGCCCACCTGTCGAAGGTCAACGTCACGGTCGGCAAAAGCGTGAAGGCGGGCCAGGTCATCGCCCGGTCCGGCAACACCGGCAACTCGTCCGGTCCGCACCTGCACTTCGAGATCCGTACGACCCCGAACTACGGTTCCGCGGTCAACCCGATGGCCTACCTGCGCTCGGCGGGCGTCACCATCTGACGCTGCGGCGGGTGTACCTGCCGGTGACCGTCAGTGTGTGACGTGGTGAGCCTGGCTCACCAGGTCGATGGCGACATCGAGGAGGGCCTGGCGCTTGTCCTCCGGGTCGGCCTCGATGTCCTTCAGTGCGAACATTCCGGCGTGCATCGTGAAGAGCGCGCTGATGCAGCGGACCTGGTCGACCAGGGCCCCCTCCGGTTCCTTGATGAGCTCGAGCATCACCATCATGCGGTCCTTGAAGGTCGCGCCGATGCTCAGATCGCGCATCGCGGCCTGGTTCTCCTGCATGAAGCGGAAGAGCGGGGCCGCGCCGACGAGGGCCTCGCTGTAGCGGCGCAGGATCTCCTGCTTGGTCTCCAGGGTGTGCGGCTGGGTCTGCCCCCACTCGATCAGCTCGTCCATCGGCCTGGCCAGGTCCTGGAAAAGGCTGATCACGATGTCTTCCTTGGTCTTGAAGTGGTAGTACAGCGCCGCCTTCGTGACATCGAGGGCCTCCGCGATCTCGCGCAGTGACGTCTTCTCGTAGCCCCGCTCGGCGAAGAGCTCCAGGGCCACGTCCTGAATGCGCTGGCGGGTGTTGCCTCTGGCCATGGGGGCTCTCCTGAAAACTTACTTGACGCCCGGCTAGTTACGGGACTACCTTCCCAGTGTAGTCAACTAGCCGGGCGGCAAGTAAGTGCCAGGGAGCGGGAACGATGGTCGATATAGCGAAAGACGAGGAACAGCCGAGCGCTGACCCCCAGCCGCGCCCAGGGGCACAGCCCGGGGCGGAGGGGCAGCCGGGCGGCGAGGGGCAGCCGGGCACTGAGCCCCAGCCCCGCAGCGTGCGGGTGGTGATACTCGCGCTCATGATCGCCATGCTGCTGGCCATGCTCGACAACATGATCGTCGGCACCGCGATGCCGACCATCGTCGGCGAGCTGGGCGGCCTCGCGCATCTGTCCTGGGTGGTAACCGCGTACACCCTGGCCACCGCCGCCTCCACCCCGATCTGGGGCAAGCTCGGCGACATGTACGGCCGGAAGGGCGTCTTCCTCACCTCCATCGTGATCTTCCTGATCGGCTCGGTCCTGAGCGGCATGGCCCAGGACATGGGGCAGCTGATCGGCTTCCGTGCCGTCCAGGGCCTGGGTGCGGGCGGGCTGATGGTCGGCGTCATGGCGATCATCGGGGACCTCGTGCCGCCGCGGGAGCGCGGTAAGTACCAGGGCATGATGGCCGCCGTCATGGCCGTCGCCATGATCGGCGGACCGCTGGCCGGCGGGACCATCACCGACCACCTCGGCTGGCGCTGGAGCTTCTACATCAACCTGCCGCTGGGCGCCGTCGCGCTCGCCATGGTCACCGCGGTGCTCCACCTGCCGAAGAAGGAACGAACCTACGCGCGCATCGACTATCTGGGCGCCGGGCTGCTGACCGTGGGCATCACCACGATCGTGCTGGTCACGACCTGGGGCGGTACGGAGTACGCCTGGGACTCCGCCGTGATCATGGAGCTCATCGCGATCGGCGTCGCCGCGCTCACCGGCTTCCTGTACGCCGAGACGAGGGCGGCCGAGCCGATCATGCCGCTGCACATCTTCCGCAGCCGCAACTTCACGCTGATGTCGGTGATCGGCTTCATGGCCGGGTTCATGATGTTCGGCGCGGTGCTGTTCCTGCCGCTGTTCCAGCAGTCCGTCCAGGGCGCTTCGGCGACCAACTCCGGTCTGCTTCTGCTGCCGATGCTGATGTCGATGCTGGTCGTCTCGATGGTCGTGGGCCGGATCACCACCAACACCGGCAAGTACCGGCTCTTCCCGGTCATCGGCGGCGGGCTGATGGTGACAGGGCTGTTCCTGCTCGCGCAGATGGACACCGAGACCTCGCGGCTGACCTCCGGGATCTACATGGCGGTGCTCGGCGCAGGCATGGGCTTCCTGATGCAGATCACCATGCTGGTCGCGCAGAACAGCGTCGAGCAGAAGGACATGGGCGTCGCGTCCTCCGCGGCCACTCTCTTCCGTACACTCGGTGCCTCTTTCGGCGTCGCGATCATGGGCGCGCTGTTCACCGGCCGGGTGCAGGACGAGATGGCGGCGCGCGGCGGGTCCACGGCCACCCAGCAGTCCGCGCAGCTGGACGCCGCGAGCCTGGCGAAGCTGCCTGACCCGGTCCGTCAGGCGTACGAGTTCGCTGTGGCGTCCGGGACGCACGTGGCCTTCCTCGTGGGTGCGGCGGTCGCGGTGATCGGCTTCGTGGCGGCCTTCTTCGTCAAGGAGGTTCCGCTGCGCGGGGCGGCGCCGGCCGCTGCACCGGCGCCTGACGCGGCCGCCCCGACCGTGGACAAGGTGGCCGAACAGGTCTGACCTCGACAAACCCCCTGGCGGACGGCCCCCGGCGTGCCCGCAGGGGGCCGTTGTCAGTGGTGCGTGTCAGCATCGGGTGTGACGTGGGTTCGTGCAGCCGCCGCAGGACCGTCCGTACGGCACGGAGACGATCCTGCGCGACGACTCGGGCGACTGGTACTCCTGCACCCAGCGGCGCGAGGGCGGGCTCGATCTGGACAAGGACTGGTCCTGCTGGTCCGGGAGCAGGGCCGGTTCCGCTAGTCGGGCAGCGTCATCATCGGGAAACTGCCGGTGTTCGTCGGCGCGTGCTCGGGGAGCCACAGCACCGCGATCGCGCCGCCCGACTCGCCCATCGGCGTCGCGGTCCCCTCCGGCGCGGCATTGCGGAACGTCAGCCGCGCGCCGAGGACCCTCGCCTGGCCCGCAGCGATCGTCAGGCCCAGGCCGTGGCCCGTCCCCGCGCGGTCGCTGGAGCCCGTGCGGAAGCGGCTCGGGCCCTCCCGCAGCAGCGCATCGGGGAAGCCCGGACCGTGGTCGCGGACCCGAACCACGCGGCCCTCGACCGTGACCTCGACCGGCGGCTTGCCGTACCTGGCGGCGTTGGTCAGCAGATTGAGCAGGATGCGCTCCAGCCGCCGCGGATCGGTGCTGACCCACGACTCGTGGACGATGCGGACAACCACATCGGGGTTCAGCACCGTGATCCGGCGGCTGACGAAGTCACCGAGCGAGATCTCCTGGAGCTCGGCCCGCTCCGACGCACTGTCGAGCCTGGCCACCTCCAGGACGTCCTCGACCAGCGTCCGCATGGCCTGCGCCCGGTCCCGTACGAGCTCGGTCGGGCGGCCGGGCGGCAGCAGCTCGGCCGCAGTGAGCAGCCCGGTCACGGGGGTGCGCAGCTCGTGCGCGATGTCGGCGGTGACGCGGCGCTCCGCCTCGATACGCTCGTTCAGGGCGTCGGTCAGCGCGTCCACGGCGCGGGCGAGGTCGTCGGTCTCGTCGCGTACGACACCGCCGATAGCGTCCCTGACCCGTACCTCCGTATTGCCCTGCGCGACGTTGCCGGCGGCTGCGGCGGCCTTCCGCAGCCGGCGGGAGAGCTGCCCGCCGATCAGCACGCCGAGCGCACAGCCGCCGAAGACCACCGAGACCGAGCCGATGATCAGCGCCCGGTCGAGGTCCTTCATGACGGTGGCGCTGCGGCCCTCGAACCGGGTGTGCAGGGAGAGCACGTCGCCGTTGGACAGCGGTACGGCGGCCCAGATGTCGGGCGTGCCGCCGTTGCCCTCGTCCACATAGGTGCCGCGCCGCTTCTCGCGCATCAGCTTCTGGAGCGCCCTGGGCAGCGCGGGGTCATTGATCTTTGTGTTGAAGCGCGGGTCCTTGTTCTTGGACGTCTCGTACCAGCGCTGCGCGAGCAGCACCCGGTCCATCTGCACATCGCGGGTGTTGTCCAGCATCGAGACGCGGGCGGCGTTGTGCACGACAAGGCTCAGCGCCATGGTGATCAGCGCGCCGACGCCCGCGATCGCGATGCTGATCTTCCAGCGGACTCCCGTGCGCAGTACGAGCCGGTTCATGCCTTGAGCTTGTAACCGAAGCCGCGGACCGTTTCGATCCGGTCCTGTCCGATCTTGGTGCGCAGCCGCTGGACATGGACGTCCACGACCCGGGTGTCGCCGCCCCAGCCATAGTCCCAGACCCGCTCAAGCAGCTTGTCTCGGGAGAGCACGGTCCCGGGCGTGGACGAGAACTCCAGCAGCAGCCGCATCTCGGTCGGCGTCAGTGCCACCGGAGCACCCCCCTTGCGCACCTCCATGCCCTCCGTGTCGATCTCCAGATCGCCGAAGGCCAGCAGCGCCGCCTGCGGATCCTGACCCGCCGGGGCCGCACCGCCGCCCGCCGCGCCGGCCGCGTGGCCGAAGCGGCGCAGCACCGCGCGGATGCGGGCGACCAGCACCGCGCCGTCGAACGGCTTGGTGACGTAGTCATCGGCGCCGGCCTCCAGGCCGAGCACCACGTCGATCGAGTCGGCGCGCGCCGACAGCATGATCACGGGCACGGTCGACTCGTCCCGGATACGGCGGCACAGGCTTACGCCGTCCAGACCCGGCACCATCACATCGAGCAGCGCGATGTCCGGGCGGTTCGCCCGGAACGCATCCAGGCCCTGCAGCCCGTCGGGCATCGCGGTGACCACGAAGCCGTTCCGCTCCAGGGCGAGCTGGGTCGCCTCACGGATGACGTCGTCGTCCTCGACGAACAGGACATGGGTCTCGGCCATCCCCGCTGCTCTCAGTTCTAGTTCGGTACGGGCGGTTCAGTGGCGACAACCTCGCCCTCTCCGACCGTTCTGCTGAATTCGTTGCGTACCCAGTGCTGCCGGACGAACGTCCCGCCCGACCAGTGGTACGTGATCACTTCCTCGCCGGACGGCTCGGCGACCGGATCACCCTTGGCATACACCTGCTTGGTCACCACCAGGTCGCCCCGGTCGATCGCGGAGTACACCGCGGGCTCCTCGGCGGCGAACACGTTCTCGTACTTGTCGCCGGTCTCGCGGTACACATAGGTGCCCATGCCCACTGCGTCGCCGCACGTCAGCACATTGACGACGACATCGGGCGTGGCCCCGCCGGTGAGGTTCCCGAACGACGTGTCCACCGGGTAGGAGTCCCGGGCGCACGGCCTGAGGTCGGCTTTGACCCGCTCGCTGACCTTCGGATCGTTCATGATCAGCTTCACCGCGTTGACGGCCTCGGTCTTCTGCGCGCCGCCGGTGGGGGACGCGTTGGGCGAGGGGGTGGTCTTGGCGACCGCGTCGGCATGCGCGGCGCCTTCGTCCTTGACTCCGGTGCCGCCCGTGGAGCAGGCGACGCCGAACACGCCTACGACGGCGAGCCCGGCCATCGCCGCGCCGCTCGCCAGGCTCCCGTTGCCGCCCCTGCCAGTCAGGCCGCGCACCGCTCCCGCCCCCGTCCGTCGCACTCACTGTTACGCCGTACCTCGCCGCGCTCCAGGGCGCGGGCGTCCAGGTCCCGGCTCTCCAGCTCCTGACGGAGCCGGGCCAGCGCCCGGTGCAGCGTGCTCTTCACCGTACCGGCCGACATGCCGAGCGCGGCAGCGGTCTCCTCCGTGCTCATCTGCTCCCAGTGTCGCAGCACCACGACGCTGCGCTGCTTGGGGGCGAGCACCTTCAGGATGTCCATCAGCAGGGCGCGGTCAGCGCGCTGCTCACTGCCGTCGTCGACACTCGCGTCGGGCAACTGCTCGGTGGGAACCTCTTCCAGCTTGCGGGCCCGCCACCACTCCGTACGCGTATTGATCATCACACGGCGGAGGTACGCGTCGGCCAGCGACTTGTCCGCGATGCCGTCCCAGCGTCCGTAGGTGCGGACCAGGGCGGTCTGCAGCAGGTCCTGCGCGTCGGTCGGGTCAGGGACGAGACGCCGGGCGCTGCGCAGCAGAGCCTCCTGCCGGTTGCGTACGTACTCTTCGAATTCGAGCACCTCGCCGTGCGCCATTCCAACCGCCTCCGTCCCCGTGAGCCCCGCGACAACCACTGCCGTTCCCTTGCTTCACAAGAAGCTACGAAGGTGTTGTCACGAGGCTGTGCGGAGCAGCCCTCGGAGGGCGCACGGCCATCCATCGGTTGTGTAACAGCAGATGTTTCAGGTGCGGTTCGAGTGGGAATCGGCTGCGGGCTCAGCTGTGAGGAAGTCGGTAGAGGCCGTTCTCCAGGGGTTCCACAAGCCCGTCGGCGACCAGTCCGTCCAGCGCCCGGGCCCGCTGGACCGGCTCGTGCCAGACCGCGTCCAGCGCCGACTGCGGCACCGGCGCCACCGTCTCGCGCAGCACGGCGAGGAGTCTGCCGCGCACCTGCCGGTCCGTTCCCGCGTACGTCTGGCCGCGGCGCGCCGGACCTTCGTACGCGGGCTTCCCGGCCAGCCGCCACGCGCACCGCGCGGCGATCGGGCAGCGCGCGCAGTCCTCGTTCTTCGCCGTGCACACCAGCGCGCCCAGCTCCATGGAGGCCGCAGCCCAGCGGGCCGCGGTCGCCTCGTCGTCGGGCAGCAGCGCGCGGGCCAGCTTCCGCTCGACGGCGGTCGTCGCGGGCGGCGGGTACTGGATGCCCGTCGCGGCGCGGGCCAGGACCCGGCGGACGTTGGTGTCGAGGACGGCATGGCGCTGTCCGTACGCGAAGGAGGCCACCGCGGCCGCCGTGTACTCGCCGATACCGGGCAGCGAGAGCAACTGCGCGTGGTCGCTCGGCACATCACCGCCGTGCCGCTCCGTTATTGCCTGCGCGGCCTCGTGCAGGCGCAGCGCACGCCGCGGATAGCCGAGCCGGCCCCAGGCGCGGACCGCCTCGCCGGGCGCGTCGGCCGCCAGATCGGCCGGGCGCGGCCAGCGCGCCAGCCACTGCTGGTACACCGGGAGCACTCGGTTGACGGGTGTCTGCTGCAGCATGAACTCGCTGACCATCACACCCCAGGCGCCGGCCTCGGGGCGGCGCCAGGGCAGATCGCGGGCGTGCTCGTCGAACCAGGCGATGACCGGCGTGTGGAGGGACGCCGCGTCGGCCGGGGCAGGGTCTGTGGTGGTGTCAGTCATGGCCCTCTGATCCTGGCACGACAAGGGGAGCGGACGCTGCATACGCTCCGGGCGCCGCCGAAGCCTCAATCCCGGCCCGGTGAACCAGACCACCACGCCCGTACGGCTCATGCAGATCGTGGCGACGATCGCCACCGCCGGCCGGGTCAGCGCCTCGACGGAGACGACCGCGACCGCGGCGCCGAGCAGCAGCCCCGCCGTCATATCGTGCTGAAAGTGAACATGCGGACTTCGCTCACCACATAGCCGGCGGCGGTCGCGATCGGCGATGGCTGTCGCACCCGAATTCCCGCTGCGGGCCCGCCACCACGTGACGAGGAACAGCGCCCCGGAGAGCAGGAGCCCTGCCTCGGTCCGGAGTTCGGGTGATGTGGTGGCCGATGGTCACGGACCGTACGCGGCAGGCCCGGGCGGTCACCCGTAGCGATCGGTAAGGGGTGGCCTTGACGAAAGTTGGGGGTGCGTGCGGCGCCGGCCGTGATGATGATCGCCAGAACTCGCGAAGTCGGGCGGCGGATGGGACGGGAGTTGGCCGCGATCTCTCGTAGAGTTTGGGCCGTGGGATCTCTGCGCAATCCGATCGGGCCGCTCCCCTCCTCCATCTACTGGCGACGGAGGGCAGTCGCGGCGTCTTTGATCGCGCTGCTCGCGCTGCTGATCGTATGGGCCGTCAGTTCAGGTGGCGGCAACGGCAACGGAAGCAGGGACGACGGCAGCGCCAACGGCTCCGGTCCCGCGCCCTCCATCACCCCCGGGCCCTCCCAGTCCGGACCAGCCATCAGCGAACAGCCGGGCGGACGCGACGAGTCGGGCAACTCCGGCGCGAGCGACGGCAGCGCCGACAGCGGCGGTACGGCCGCGGGCGGTGACGGTGGCACGGGCGGTGACGGAGGCAAGAACGGCGACAATGGAACGGGTGGAGCGGCCAGTGGCGGCGCGGGCGGCCAGCAGGTCCCGGCCGGTTCGACCCTCCCTGACTGCTCCCCGGGCGCACTGAAGATGACCCTGCGCACGGTCAAGGTCTCGTACCAGCCGGGGGAGAAGCCCGCGTTCCAGCTCGTCGTGTCCAACTCGTCGGCGACGACCTGCAAGGCGGACTTCGGTCCCAAGGCGGCGGTGCTGACGGTCACCGACGATGGGGACAACGAGGTGTGGTCCTCGAAGGACTGCCCGCGCACGGCCGGCGGTCTGCTGCTGCGGGTCCCGGCGGGCGCGACGATCACGCACACGGTGGAGTGGGACCGCAGGCGGAGCGCGCCGCAGTGTGCGACGCCGCCCGCGGGGGCGGTTGCCGCCGGTACGTATCTGGTGGAAGCGACGTTCCCGGGGGTGACGGTGCTGCCGGCGTCGTTCCGCCTGGAGAAGGAGTAGCCGGCCGGGGCCGGGTTGTTCTCAATATCCCCCAGCTACTGCTGGGAGGTGCCCCAGGACGGGCTTGATCACAGCCCGTCCCGTGGCTGCGGCGGCGTCCTGCCACCCGCTTGTCTCATCGAACGCCGGACAGGCCTGAAAGTTCAGCCCGTCCGGGGATTGAGGACGGAACCCCAGTTACACGTACCGCTCGAGGATGGACGACTCCGCGAGCCGCGAGAGGCCCTCGCGCACACTGCGGGCCCGCGCCTCGCCCACGCCGTCGACCGTCTGCAGATCGTCGACGCTCGCCGCGAGCAGCTTCTGCAGGCCGCCGAAGTGCTCGACAAGCCGCTCGATGATCGCGCCCGGCAGCCGCGGCACCTTCGCCAGCAGCCGGTAACCGCGCGGCGACACCACGGAGTCGAGCGTCTCGGGTGAACCGCTGTAGCCCAACGCCCTTGCCACTACGGGCAGTTCGAGTAGCTCGGTGTGGGTGAGGTCGTTCAGCTCGGCGAGCGCCTCGCCGACCGTCCGGGACCGCTTCGCCGTCGGCTCCGGCACATAGTCACGTACGACCAGCTCGCGCTCCGGCTCCACGCCCGCGATCAACTCGTCCAGCTGCAGGGCGAGCAGACGGCCGTCGGTGCCCAACTCCACCACGTACTCGGCGATCTCCGTGGCGATCCGGCGCACCATCTCCAGGCGCTGCGCCACCGCCGTGACGTCCCGGACCGTCACCAGGTCCTCGATCTCCAGCGCGGAGAGCGTGCCGGCGACCTCGTCGAGGCGGAGCTTGTACCGCTCCAGCGTTGCGAGCGCCTGGTTGGCGCGGGACAGGATCGCGGCCGACTCCTCGAGGACCCGGCGCTCACCGTCCACGTACAGCGCGATCAGCCGCATCGACTGCGACACTGAGACGACCGGGAAGCCGCACTGCCGGGAGACCCGGTCCGCCGTGCGGTGTCGGGTGCCCGTCTCCTCGGTGGGGATGGATGCGTCCGGGACCAGCTGCACACCGGCCCGGTGGATCTTGGTGATGTCCTTGTCGAGGATGAGTGCGCCGTCGAGCTTGCACAGCTCACGCAGCCGGGTCGCGGTGAACTCCACGTCCAGCACGAAACCGCCGGTGCACATCGACTCGACGGTCTTGTCCATGCCGAGGACGATCAGGCCTCCGGTGTTGCCGCGGAGGATCCGCTCCAGGCCGTCGCGCAAGGCCTGACCGGGCGCGACCGCGCTCAGGGCGGCGCGGATCAGCGCTTCGTTGCCGGAGCCTTGGCCGGACTTTCCGGGTGCTGCTGCCCGGTCGTTGGCTGCCACTGCACTCCTCCGGCTCGTACGGATGGGCGAGACCAGGGCAAAGTCTACCGGCGCGTGTCGTCGTCCTGTGGGGAGTCCGTCCGCTCTTTGCGCGGGGCGGTCACCGAGCCCCCCTGACGCCCCCGCGGGAGCACTTTCAGCGCGTCTGTCATGTCGGCCACTTCTGTGACCTTCATCCCGGCCGGGACCTTGCCGGGTTCGGACGGGACGAGGGCGTGCGTGAAGCCGAGCCGGTGTGCCTCGGCCAGCCGGCGCTGGACGCCGGTGACCCGTCTGACCTCGCCCGCGAGACCGACTTCGCCGATCGCGACCAGGTTCTTGGGCAGTGGGGTGTCGCTGGCGGCCGATGCCAGGGCCAGCGCGATCGCCAGGTCGGCCGCGGGCTCGGAGAGCTTCACACCGCCGACGGTCGCGCTGTAAATGTCGCGTTTGCCCAGTGCGGTGATCCGGCCGCGCTGCTCGAGGACGGCCAGCATCATCGAGACCCGGGAGGTCTCCAGACCCGATGTGGTGCGCCGGGGCGAGGGGATCTGCGAGTCGACGGTCAGGGCCTGCACCTCGGCGACGAGCGGGCGACGGCCTTCGAGGGTGACCGTCAGACAGGTGCCGGGGACGGGGGCGTCCCGGCGGGTGAGGAAGAGGCCTGAGGGGTCGGCGAGGCCGGTGATGCCCTCGTCGTGCAGCTCGAAGCAGCCGACCTCGTCCGTCGCGCCGTAGCGGTTCTTGATACCTCGTACGAGACGCAGACGCGCGTGCCGGTCGCCCTCGAAGGACAGCACGACGTCCACGAGGTGTTCAAGCAGCCGCGGTCCGGCGATCGCGCCGTCCTTGGTTACATGGCCGACCAGGAGCGTGGACATGCCGCGTTCCTTGGAAGCGCGGATCAGTGCGCCGGCCACCTCGCGGACTTGGGCCATGCCGCCGGGCGCGCCGTCGATCTCGGGGGATGCGACGGTCTGTACGGAGTCGAGGACCAGCAGCGACGGCTTGACCGCGTCCAAGTGGCCGAGGACCGCGGAGAGATCTGTCTCGGCGGCGAGATAGAGGTGGTCGTGCAGCGCGTTGATCCGGTCGGCGCGCAGGCGCACCTGGCTTGCGGACTCCTCACCCGTGACATACAGCGTGCGGTGGTCCTCCCCGGCGGCCTTCGCCGCGACGTCGAGCAGCAGCGTGGACTTGCCCACGCCCGGCTCGCCCGCGAGCAGCACGACGGCGCCCGGCACCAGGCCGCCGCCGAGAACACGGTCCAGCTCGTCCACGCCGGTGGGGCGGGCGGTCGCCTGCCGGCCGTCGACCTGGCCGATGGGGAGGGCCGCGGTGGAGACGCGGCCGGCGGCGGTCGTACGGACAGCTGGCGCGCCGTACTCCTCGACCGTCCCCCAGGCCTGGCACTCGGGGCAGCGGCCGAGCCACTTGGCGGTCGTCCAGCCGCAGTCGGTGCAGCGGTAGGACGGCCGGTCCTTCGCGGATTTCGTACGGGCAGCCATGCGCAAACCGTAGCGGGGCCCACTGACAACGCCGTCGTCACCGCCCCCTGCGGGCTACTTCACGACCTCGAAGCGCAAGGGGATGATGTCCGACGGCTCCGCAGACCAGGTCCGCCGCAGCTCGATGGGCCGCCGACGTGGTCGAACAACAGCCTCCCCGCGCAGGGCAGGACCGGGACGAGCATGGTGTGGATCGCGTCCAGCAGACCCGCTTTGAGCGCCTGCTGCGAGGCGGTCGCACTGTGCACGCCGACGTGCTTGCCGCCGGCGGTCGCCTTCGCCCGGCGTACGCCGGTGGCCCGCTAGGGGTGGAATTAACGATTCCTGTCCCCCTTCTAGCGGTCTGTTCACCCGTAAGGATTAAAAGTGTTCAAGGGGTACGAAGGGGGTGTGCTCCAGCGCCTACGGTCACGGGCGTGACGAGCAGCAGGCTGGAACCTCCCACGCACACCACCGGGGCACACCGGGCGAACCGGCGCGCGTCCCGTCCGTCCACGCAACAGCCGCTCGCGCGCTATGAGCCGTACCTCGACGGCCTGTTCACGTACTGCCTCTCCGTGCTCTGCGACCATCAGGCGGCGACCGGGCTCCTCGGCGACGTACTCGCCATCGCCGAGCGGCAGTACGGGCGTTGCCCGACGGGCGAGGCCGAGCGGAAGGCATGGCTGTACGCGCTCGCGCGGTGGGCCTGTCTGCGCCGGCTGACCGAGCAGCGGCGCAAGCGGCAGGGAACGCACACCGGACGCCCCACGCGGCTCGCCGTCTCCGGAGAGGCCGAGCCCCCGGTCTCGGAGGAGGCCGCCGAGCGCCACCACCGTGAACTGGCGCTGCTGGCCTGGCCGGAGGCGGCCGGGACGACGCCCGAACAGCGCGAGGCCCTGGAGCTCGCCGTCCGGCACGGACTCGGCTCGCGCGAGGTCGGCGCCGTCCTCGGCCTGGACGCGAGGGCCGCGCGCGAGCTGCTGGCCGCAGCGGCCAGCGAGGTCGAGCGCACCGGGGCTGCCCTCGCTGTTGTCGAGACCGGCAACTGCCCGTCCGTCGCCCGGCTCACCGGCGACCACCAGGTGCTGCTCTCCGCCACCCTGCGCCAGGAGCTCGTCCGGCACGTCGACGACTGCCCACGCTGCCGCCGCACCGCCGAGCGCGCGGGGACGGGCGGGCCGTGGCCGGGGTCGGCCGTCACGCCGGCCGCGCTGCCGCTGGTCGAGGCACCGAGGGCCGCCGCGTACGGCGCGATGCTGCGCGTACCCCGCGCCCGGGCCGCCGCGCCGCGCTTCGGCCCAGGTGGCTTTCCACTCGACCCGAAGGACCACGCGGCCCGGCGGGACCGGCTGCGGGCGCGCGCCGTGACGACCACGGTCGTGGCGACCGTCGTCGCGGCGCCGGTGTTCGCGCTGTGGGCGGCGTACCGGGGCGCGCCGCTGACGGGGGAGGGGCGCGACGGGTCCTCGGTCTCCGCGAGCGAGGTGGATGGGCCGAGCGGCATCGACGGCGAGCCGTACGACTACTACGAGAACGCGGGCAACGCGCAGGCGGAACCGGACCCGAGGTTCACTGCGGGCTCACGCTCGCCGGACGTCTCGGTCGAGGTCATCAGCGCGGGCACCCCCATCGCGCCGTCCCGCCTCGGCGTTCCGGGCCCGGGCCGCCTCACGGTCGAGGCGGAGCCCGCCGGCGACACGACGCGGATCACGATCACGGCGTCGGGCGGCTCCCCGGTGACGTGGTCGGCGTGGACGGACGCTCCCTGGCTGTACGTGAGCCACTCCTCGGGCACGCTCAACCCGGGCGAGTCGGTCACGATCTACGTCACGGTGGACCACGACCGGGAGCCGGCGGGTCCGTGGTCCGCGCGGGTGGGCGTGGACCCGTCGGGCGCGGTGGTGGAGATCGACGGCTACGGCGCGACGAGGCCGCCGACGCCGTCGGACCCGACGCCGACCCCGACGCCTACGGAACCGTCACCGACGCCGACGGATCCGACCCCGACCCCGACGCCCTCGGAACCGTCACCGACGCCGACGGAGGAGGCGACGCCGTCCGACCTGCCGCCGTCGGACCCGTCCACATCCCCGCCGTCGAGCTAGCTGACCGACGCGCCCCAGTTTCGCGCCGCGCAGAAAGGCGGGGCTGACGCCCCCGCATCCCGCCCCGCGGACGCCCGCACCGGAGCGATACTGGGCAAGCCCGCGACCCGCCCGCGGACGGCCACACCGGGCAAGCCCGCGACCGCCCCCCGGCCTACTTCGGGTCCGCCGGGTGCGGGGCCACCAAGGGGAGCTGCGACGACAGGCGGGCCTCGCACAGCTCCGCGAGGACGTCGTACGCCTCCTTGCCCATCAACTCGGTCAGTTCCGGGCGGTACGTCACATACACCGGCTCCCCCGCCCCGTGCGCCGACATCGCCGACGTGCACCACCAGTGCAGGTCATGACCGCCGGGGCCCCAGCCCCGGCGGTCGTACTCCCCGATCGAGACCTGCAGCACCTTCGTGTCGTCGGGCCGCTCGATCCAGTCGTACGTACGCCGCACCGGCAGCTGCCAGCACACGTCCGGCTTCGTCTCCAGCGGCTCCTGGCCCTCCCGCAGCGCCAGGATGTGCAGCGAACAGCCGACCCCGCCCTCGAACCCCGGGCGATTCTGGAAGATGCAGGACCCCTCCCAGCGGCGCGTCTGACGTTCGCCGTCGTCGTCGGTCTGGACCCAGCCCGTCTCAGTACCCACATCGTGGAACTGCCACAGCTCCGGCGTGAGCCGCGCGACATTCTTCGCGACCCGTTTCTCGTCGTCCTTGTCGGAAAAGTGCGCGCCCAGTGTGCAGCACCCGTCGTCCGCGCGGCCCGCCTGGATGCCCTGGCAGCCGCTTCCGAAGATGCAGTTCCAGCGGGAGGTCAGCCAGGTCAGATCGCAGCGGAAGACCTGTTCGTCGTCGCCGGGGTCAGGGAACTCGACCCACGCTCGTGTGAAGTCCAGGCCCTGCTCATCGTGCTTGGAGGGCTTGATCTGCTTCGAGGGCTTGGCTTTGCCCTGCTTCGCCTTATTCGTCTTTGGCACAGGCCAAGGGTAAGTGCGTGACAGCAGTAGCGTTCGGTTCATGAGACTCGGAGTCCTCGACGTCGGTTCGAACACAGTGCACCTGCTGGTGGTGGACGCCCACCCCGGCGCGCGCCCGCTGCCCGCCCATTCGCACAAGACGGAGTTGCGACTCGCCGAACTCCTCGACGAAGACGCGGCGATCGGACCCGACGGCGTCGCCCGGCTGGTCGAGGTGGTCGGCGACGCGGTGCAGGCCGCCGAGGACCAGGGCTGCGAACAGGTGCTGCCTTTCGCGACCTCCGCGGTGCGGGAGGCCAGCAACGCCGACGGGGTGCTGGCCCGGGTCAAGGCCGAGACCGGGGTTGACCTGCAAGTGCTGACCGGCGAGGAGGAGGCCCGGCTGACCTTCCTCGCGGCCCGCCGCTGGTTCGGCTGGTCGGCCGGAAAGCTGCTGGTCCTGGACATCGGCGGCGGCTCGCTGGAGATCGCGTACGGGATCGACGAGGAGCCGGACGCCGCGGTGTCGCTGCCGCTCGGCGCGGGCCGGCTGACGGCACTGCTGCCCGGCGACCCGCCCGACCCGCAGGACGTGAAGGAGCTGCGCCGCCGTATTCGGGCCGAGATCGCCCGTACTGTCGGCGAGTTCAGCCGGTTCGGGAAGCCGGACCACATAGTGGCGACGTCCAAGACCTTCAGGCAGCTGGCCCGTATCGCGGGCGCCGCGCGCTCCACCGAGGGCCTTTACGTGCAGCGTGAACTGAGTCGTAAGTCACTACAGGAGTGGATGCCGAAGCTCGCCGCCATGACGGCCGAGCAGCGCGGCACCCTCCCCGGCGTCTCCGAGGGCCGGGCCCGTCAGCTGCTGGCAGGAGCGCTGGTCGCGGAGGGTGCGATGGACCTGTTCGGGGCGCCGGTGGTCGAAATCTGTCCCTGGGCGCTGCGCGAGGGCGTCATTCTGCGGCGCCTGGACCATCTCCCGGCCTCCTAGCGGCGGCCCGTACGCTGTCTCCCGTGGCAGAACCAGTGGTGCGTATCCCGGATGCGAAGGTTGTCCTGTCGACGGCTTCCGTCTACCCGGAGTCGACGGCGACGGCCTTCGAGATTGCCGCGCGCCTGGGCTACGACGGCGTCGAGATCATGGTCTGGACCGATCCCGTCAGCCAGGACATCGAGGCCCTGCACCGTCTGTCCGACTACCACCAGGTGCCGATCCACGCCGTGCACGCGCCCTGTCTGCTGATCACCCAGCGGGTCTGGTCCACCGACCCCTGGGTGAAGCTCCAGCGGGCGCAGGCGGCGGCCGAGAAGCTGGGCGCCTCGACGGTCGTCGTGCACCCGCCGTTCCGCTGGCAGCGGCAGTACGCCCGGGACTTCGTCACCGGGATCTGGCGGATGGCGAACGAGACGGATGTCCGGTTCGCCGTGGAGAACATGTACCCGTGGCGCTACCGGGACCGCGAGATGCTCGCGTACGCCCCCGACTGGGACGTCACCAAAGAGGACTACCGGCACTTCACGATCGACCTCTCGCACACCGCGACGTCCCGAACCGACACGATGGCCATGATCGACCGGATGGGCGACCGGCTCGGCCATGTGCATCTCGCCGACGGCAAGGGGTCCGCGAAGGACGAACACCTGGTCCCGGGGCGCGGCAACCAGCCCTGCGCCGAGCTGCTCGAGCGCCTGGCCCGTACCGGCTTCGACGGCCATGTCGTCATCGAGGTCAACACCCGGCGCGCGATGTCCGCCGCCGAACGCGAGGCCGACCTCGCCGAGGCGCTCGCCTTCACCCGGCTGCATCTGGCGTCGGCCGCCTCCTTCGGGGTGCGCGGCTCATGACCGGCGCTGCGGCTCCGCGGCGGCGCGGCCGTCCGGCCCGTACGGGAGCGGGCGAGGGCCCCGGCGCCCGGGAGCGGATCCTGGACGCGGCCCGTGCGGAATTCGCCGAGCGCGGCTACGACAAGACGACCGTCCGCGGCATCGCCAAGGCGGCGGACGTCGACCCCGCACTCGTCCACCACTACTTCGGTACGAAGGACGAGGTCTTCGCGGCCGCCATCGAGGTCTCCTTCGAACCGGCGCTGGTCATCCCGGAGATCCTTGGGCACGGCGCGGACGGCATCGGCGAGCGGCTCGCCCGCTACTTCATCGGGGTGTGGGAGAACCCGGAGACCCGGGCCCCGCTGCTGGCGATCATCCGTTCCGCGCTCACTCACGAGGCGGCGGCGAAGGTGCTGCGCGGCTTCGTACTGCGGCGGCTGCTCGAGCGGATCGCGGGGGATCTCGACGTACCGGACCCGAAATTCCGCGCGGAGCTGGCCGCCTCGCACATGATCGGCATCGCGATTCTGCGCTATGTGATCCAGGTGGAGCCGCTGGCCTCGGCGGACCCGGAGGAAATCATCGTGATGGTGGCCCCCACGCTGCAGCGGTATCTGACCGAAGCGTGAGCGGCAGCTGACCGAAACGTGAGCCCCGCGTCCCGTATCCCGGACAGGCTGTCCAGATCTTGGAGCCGCGGCGTAGGCTCGTTGGGAGTCCTATCCCTCTGAAGGAGCGAGCGACGATGCCCGAGCTGAGGTCCCGCACTGTCACCCACGGCCGCAATATGGCGGGCGCCCGCGCCCTTATGCGGGCGTCGGGCGTAGCGAGCGCGGACATCGGCAAGCCGATCATCGCGGTCGCCAACTCCTTCACCGAGTTCGTGCCCGGGCACACCCACCTCGCGCCGGTCGGCCGGATCGTCTCCGACGCGATCCTGGCCGCGGGTGCCGTGCCCCGCGAGTTCAACACGATCGCCGTCGACGACGGCATCGCGATGGGCCACGCCGGCATGCTCTACTCCCTGCCGTCCCGCGATCTGATCGCGGACAGCGTCGAGTACATGGTCGAGGCGCACTGCGCGGACGCCCTGATCTGCATCTCCAACTGCGACAAGATCACCCCCGGCATGCTGATGGCCGCCCTGCGCCTCAACATCCCGGTGATCTTCGTGTCCGGCGGCCCGATGGAGGCCGGCCAGGCGACCCTGGTGGACGGCACGGTCCGCAAGCTCGACCTGATCAACGCCATCGTGGACGCGGTCGACGAGAAGGTGTCGGACGAGGACGTCCTCCGTATCGAGGAGAACGCCTGTCCCACCTGCGGGTCCTGTTCCGGCATGTTCACCGCCAACTCGATGAACTGCCTCGCCGAGGCCATCGGCCTCGCCCTCCCCGGCAACGGCTCGGTGCTGGCCACCCACACCGCCCGCAAGGCGCTCTACGAGAACGCCGGCCGCACGATCGTCGAGATCACCAAGCGCTACTACGAGCAGGGCGACGAATCCGTCCTGCCGCGCAACATCGCCACCCGCGAGGCCTTCGAGAACGCCATGGCGCTCGACATCGCCATGGGCGGCTCCACCAACACGATCCTGCATCTGCTCGCCGCCGCCCAGGAGGCCGAGCTCGACTACGACCTGACCGACATCGACGCCGTCTCGCGCCGCGTCCCGTGCCTCGCCAAGGTCGCGCCGAACGTCGCCCCCGGCGGCACGTACTACATGGAGGACGTGCACCGCGCGGGCGGCATCCCGGCGATCCTGGGCGAGCTTTACCGCGGCGGGCTCCTCAACGAGGACGTCCACACCGTCCACTCACCGTCCCTTGCCGACTGGCTCAAGACCTGGGACGTGCGCGGCGGCTCCCCGTCCGCCGAGGCCGTCGAGCTGTGGCACGCTGCCCCCGGCTGCGTCCGCTCCGCGACCGCCTTCTCCCAGTCCGAGCGCTGGGACTCCCTCGACGTCGACGCCGAGAACGGCTGCATCCGGTCCGTCGAACACGCGTACTCCAAGGACGGCGGACTCGCCGTGCTGAAGGGTAACCTCGCCGTCGACGGCTGTGTCGTGAAGACCGCCGGCGTGGACGAGTCGATCTGGACCTTCGAGGGACCTGCCGTCGTCTGCGAGTCGCAGGACGAGGCCGTCGACAAGATCCTCCGCAAGGAGATCAAGGAGGGCGACGTCGTCGTCATCCGCTACGAGGGCCCGCGCGGCGGCCCCGGCATGCAGGAGATGCTCTACCCGACGTCGTTCCTGAAGGGCCGCGGGCTCGGCAAGACCTGCGCGCTGGTGACGGACGGCCGCTTCTCAGGCGGCACCTCGGGCCTGTCGATCGGGCACGCCTCACCGGAGGCGGCGAGCGGCGGGACCATCGCGCTCGTCGAGGACGGCGACCGCATCCGCATCGACATCCCGAACCGCTCGATCGAACTCCTCGTCGGCGATGAGGAGTTGGCGTCCCGCCACGAGGCGCTGGGCGGTGTCTACGCGCCGAAGGACCGCGAACGCAAGGTCTCGGCCGCGCTGCGTGCGTATGCGGCGATGGCGACGAGCGCCGACAAGGGCGCGGTGCGGGACGTGTCCCGGCTGGGCTGATCCCGGTCGTACGGCCTCACCACTTGGCGGGGTCCCGGGCGTCCAGCGCGAAGACGGAGCCGTCCGGGGCCGTGCCGAAGACCTTGCCATCGGTGGCGACGGGCGCGGGCAGCACGGACGCGAAGGTGTAACGCCCGTCGTCCATACGGGGTCTGGTCTGGCCGATGAGCACACCGCGTACGGCGTCCACGGCCAGCAGTCGCCCGTCCCCGGCCGTCACATACACCGCGCGGGCGTCCGTGGCGGGGCGTGAGAGATGGGTGACCGAGGTCTCCAGCCGCCACCGCTGGGCGGGCTTCGTCCCGCCGGTGTCGAGGGCGACGAGCGAGCCGCCCGACCCGCTCAGATAGACCGCGTCCCCGGCCACGGTCGCCTGCGCCTGGTCGACGGGCGCGGGCAGCGGGATGCGCACCGCGCGCGGCTTGCCCGCGGTGTCGAGTCGTACGACAGCGTCCGTGAAGCCGTCGGTGTTGGCGGAGAGCAGATACAGGAAGCCGCCCGCCGGCCCCACCGGGCTCAGCGCCCCCTTGACCCGCTTCTCCCAGAGCAGGTCGCCACTGGCCGGGTCGACCGCGCTCACCAGCGTCGACGTACCGTCCGCGGAGGGCGTGGCGGCGAGCGCGGGTCCGTCGCCGCCCGGGGAGGCGACCCACTGGGTGCCCCTTCCGCCGCGCTGCCGGGTCCAGCGCTCCTCGCCCGTCGCGGCGTCGACGGCCCGCACCAGCCCGCCGTCCGCCACCAGGAGCACCGCGTCACCGGCGGGCCGGACCGTGGAGTACCGGGAGATGCCGACGTCCCAGCGCACCTCGCCGGACTCCGGGTCGAGCGCCTCGAGCCGGCCGCCGCCGGGCACGACCACCTGCAGCAGCCCGCCGGCGAGTACGGGCGTCATGCCCTCGTCGGTCTGTGCCGTGCTGTCGCCCGTCTTCGCAGACCAAAGGGTCTTGCCGTCGGCGGGGTTGAGGCGGGCAGCCTTGATGCCGGGCGCCGTGCAGTAGAGCCCGGAGCCGGCCGACGCGCAGGCCGGCGTTCTGTTCTCGTCGTCCCCGCCGCGCAGGGGGACGCTCCAGGGGTGGAAGGTCTGCTCGGCGCGGGGCCCGGCGGCTGAGGGAGCCGGGGTGTCGCCGTCGCCCACGGTACGTACGACCACGATCCCCGCTGTGACCAGCACGGCCAACGCCGCGCAGGCCCAGCGGATCTTCCGGCTCCGCCAGGGCTTGGTCCGGGGGCGGTGTCCCGCAGCGGGCCCCAGGGGCGCGCTCTCGCGGGGGTCCGGGGTGCGCTGCACCGGTATGTAGGCCTGGGTGTCGTACGACGAGGAGGGCGAGGACCCGCGCAGCGCGACCATCAACTCGTACGGCGTCGGCCGGTCCGCCGGGTCCTTCGCCAGACAGCGCCGGAAGAGCGGCACCAGATCCGCCGGCACACCAGCCAAGTCCGGTTCGTTGTGCACCACTTGGTACGCCACGATGTACGGGCTGTCCGAGTCGAAAGGCCCGCGCCCGGTCGCCGCGTGCACCAGCACCGCCCCCATCGCGAACACATCGGCCGCGGGCCCGACCTCGCGCGGACGCTGGAACTGCTCGGGCGCCATGAACGGCGGCGTACCGATCAGCTTGCCCGTCTCCGTACGCAGATCGCTGTCCGCGGGACGGGAGATGCCGAAGTCGATGACCTTCGGACCCTCGGGAGCGAGCAGTACATTGCTCGGCTTGAGATCGCGGTGCACCACGCCGGCGCGATGGATGTCACGCAGCGCCTCGGCGAGACCCGCGCCCGCCTTTCGAAGCTCCTCCGAGCCCAGCGGCCCGTTCCGCTTCACCCGCTCGGCGAGCGTCGGGCCCTCGATGAACAGCGTGGCCATCCAGGGCCGTTCCGCGTCGGGGTCGGCGTCGACGACGGGCGCGGTGAAGGCGCCGCTGACCTTACGGGCGGCCGCGACCTCCTGCCGGAAACGGGCCCTGAACTCCGGGTCCGTTGCGTGCTCGGCATGGATGACCTTGACCGCGAGGCGCAACCCGGAGCCGGAGGTGGCGAGATGGACGACGCCCATGCCGCCGGTGCCGAGGCATGCCTCAAGACGGTACTGCCCGGCATATTCCGGATGCTCTGCTTCCGGGAACCGCCCGGTGCTGCGCAACGGTGGCATCTCCCACCCCCGTGGTGTTCGTGCGCAAGCGCGACGCACGGAGCCTAGTCGATGATGCGTGCGGTGCAGGTGTGGGTTGCTAGCCTGCGCGGCGTACAGCGCGCATACAGGGCGCATGCATCAACGGGGGAGAATCCGATGGCGGTTGAAGAAGTACAGAATGAGGCCTCGGCCGAGGCGGACGACTCGCTGGCGGCCAAGCGCTATCCAATCGCGCCGGGCTACCGCGTGAACGTCCGCAGCGGCCCCGGCACCAACTACCGGCTCATCAAGGTCCTGCCGTACGGAGCCCGGGTGCCGATCAACTGCCAGAAGCCGGGGGAGCGGGTCAGCGGCCCGTACGGCACCACCGACCTGTGGGACAACATCGCCAACGGGCAGTTCGTCTCGGACGCGTATGTGAACACAGGCAGTGACGGCTATGTGACCATCCGCTGCTCCTGACACGAGCCCCGTCCCGCCGCAGGGATAATCGCCCTCGTGAGCGAGCAGAGCGAAAAGCAGAGCGACAACACGAGCAGAGTCGGCGGCGGTCCGCAGCCCGAGCCCATCCGCTTCTTCGGCACGACCTGGGTCGGCCACGACAGGGGCTACGGGCTGCGCCGCGCCGGCGTCGCCGCCGGTGCGCTCGCCGCCGCGGTAGCAGGCTGCCTCGTGCTGCGCTTCGCCTACCAGGGTCTGGCGATCGCCGACGTCGGCGGCTTCGTCAACACGCTGGTCGTCGTGATGTTCGCGATTTGCAGCGCCGTCGCCTTCCGCAAGACCTGGGAGGGCTTCACCCGCCTCCCCACCGGTTCCGCGACGGAGGATTCGCTGCGCAGCCTCAAGGCGATCGGCTTCGTCGGCTCGCTCCTCGCGTACTTCTTCCGCACGCTCACCGAGGCACCGGGCGAGAAGCTGCGCCGCGAGGAGTACGAGACGGCCCGCAGCCAGTACGAGAAGCGCCGCGGCGTCCGTACCGGCAACCCCGCCGCCCGCAAGGGCAAGGGCGGCAAGTCCAGGCGCAAGTAGCCGCGGGCTGATCCGGCTCGTACGCTCGTACGCTCCGACGCTCAGCCCGCACCCGCACCTGTCCTGACGGCCCGCGCGGCGGCCCGCACCGAGGAACAGGTGGTCCGCTCGACGGTCCGCTTCCTGGGCCTGGCGTGCCGCCGCCCCGGGCGACCCTGCTGATCCCGGGCGCTGGCCGGCCCCGCTCACACCTTTCGGTGGGAGAACCGACCGACCAGCCCGACCACGCCCATCACCAGCGCGCCCCGCCACAGGCCCTCCCACAGGCTGCCGAAGAACCCCTGCGTGGTGAGCGCCTGCTGGACCACCACATCGGCGGCGACCATCAGCGCGCCCGGTACGGCCGCGACCCGCCATGGATGGGCCGCGGCCCAGCGCCGTATCCGGTGGTCGGACGCGCTCCCCGTGCCCGGCCTGTCGCCGAGCACCGCACCCGCCCCGCCGACCATGAAGAACAGCATCAGCGCGACCGACAGCGCGCCGGCCAGCACGCCAAGGCCGATTCCGTCGCCGATCGCGCCGAGCGCGAGGGCGACGCCGCCGCCCAGGCCGCCGACCGCCGCGGCGGCGCGCCACGGCCCGAGCGTCACCGACGCGACGGCCAGCCGCCGCTGCTCGGCCTTCGAGATCTCACTGTTGTGGCTCATATGTCCACCGTCCGCCGCCCGTCCCCCCAAACGCCATGGGGGATGCCCCTGACACGCCCCCCATCTCTTGACCCGTCACCGCGCCCTTGACGCAACAAGGCCGCAAGCGCATTATTCATCACATGATGAATTCTTCTGGAGCTGCCGTCCTGGCCCGCGGCCTCACCGTCGTACGAGGCGAGCGCACCGTTCTGCGCGGCATCGACTTCACCGTGCCGCCCGGCCGGATCACCGGCCTCCTCGGCCCCTCCGGCTGCGGCAAGTCGACCCTGATGCGTGCCGTGGTCGGCACGCAGGCCAAGGTCACCGGAACCCTCGACATCCTCGGCAGTCCGGCGGGCGACGCCACCCTGCGCTCCCGCATCGGCTACGTCACCCAGGCCCCGGCCGTCTACGACGACCTGACGGTCCGCCAGAACCTGGACTACTTCGCCTCCGTCCTGCTGCCGGGCCGCCGCCATCGCGACACCCGCCGCGACTACGTCACCCGCGCCATCGCCGACGTAGACCTCGTCTTGCACGCCGACTCCCTCGCCGGCGGGCTCTCCGGCGGTCAGCGCAGCCGCGTCTCCCTCGCCGTCGCCCTGCTCGGCACACCCGAACTGCTCGTCCTCGACGAACCGACCGTCGGCCTCGACCCCGTCCTGCGCCGCGATCTGTGGAATCTCTTCCACCGCCTCGCCGACGAGCGCGGCGCGACGATCCTCGTCTCCTCGCACGTCATGGACGAGGCGGAGCGCTGCCACCGCCTGCTCCTGATGCGGGAGGGCGAGATCCTCGCCGAGGACAGTCCCGACGACCTCCGCTTCCGCACCCGCTCCCAGACCGTCGAAGCCGCCTTCCTCCACCTGGTCGACGAGGCCAACGCCCGGCAGGCCGATTCCCCACAGCAGGCCGATCCTCAGCTCAATGCCATTCAGGAGAACGCCCGATGAGTACCTCCCGCACCCTCGCCACCGCCGCCCGCGTCCTGCACCAGCTCCGCCACGACCCGCGCTCCATCGCACTGATGGTCCTCGTGCCGTGCGTGATGCTCTTCCTGTTGCGCTACGTGTTCGACGGCAGCGAGCAGACCTTCGACTCCATCGGCGCCTCGCTACTCGGCATCTTCCCGCTGATCACGATGTTCCTGGTGGCCTCCATCGCCACCCTGCGCGAACGCACCTCAGGCACCCTGGAACGCCTGCTCGCCATGCCCCTGGGCAAGGGCGATCTGATCGCCGGCTACGCCCTGGCCTTCGGTCTCGTCGCCATCGTCCAGTCCCTCCTCGCCACCGGCCTCGCGCTGTGGGCACTGGGCCTGGACGTCGTCGGCTCGCCCTGGCTGCTACTCCTCGTCGCGCTCCTCGACGCCCTGCTCGGCACGGCACTGGGACTCTTCGTCTCGGCCTTCGCCGCCTCCGAGTTCCAGGCGGTCCAGTTCATGCCGGCCGTGATCTTCCCGCAGCTGCTGCTCTGCGGCCTGTTCACGGCGCGCGAGAAGATGCAGCCCGTCCTCGAAGGGATCTCGAACGTCCTGCCCATGTCGTACGCCGTCGACGCCATGACCGAAGTCCAGCGCCACCCCGACGCAACCGGCGACTTCACCCGCGACGTCCTGACCGTCGCGGCCTGCGCGGTCCTGGTCCTGGCCCTGGGCGCGGCGACGCTGCGCCGCCGCACCGTCTAGTTCAGCGTGATGGTGTCTCCGACCTTGAGCCGGCCGTAGAGCCACTCGGCATCGGGGGCGCTCGCCCCGATGATGTCTTGGAGGGTTTCTTCCCCCAGGTGTTCGCCAGGACGAACACCGTGGCGCCGCCGGGCCTCGACAGCTCCACCACCCAGCTCGCGTTGATCGTGTACTCGCCCATGCCGAACATCACCGCAGACAGCTTGCGCGTCGGGGAACTTGGACACAACCGTCAGCCGGCCGGGGGCACGAGCATCATGCGGTCCGGCCCCGGCCCCGGCCCCGGCGTACGGTCCACCGGCGGATGGTGCCGCACCAGCTCCAGCCAACGCCGCGCCCGTCGCCAACGACTCACCGCCAGCCGCATCGCGACCGGATCCACGCCTCGGGTGCCTCCTCTCGGCCAGGAAGGAGGCACGACGGTCCCAGGCCCGTACGAATGCCTCCTGGACCACGTCCTGTGCCTCGCCGTGATCGCCCGTCATGCCGAACCAGCACAGCTGAACAGCAAACGTCACCGACGGCCAGCGCATCGGCGTCGGCCTGCCGATATCGGTGACCTTCAAGCGCCCGATACCCAAGTCCGAGCGCGCCGACGTGGAACGGGCTGAAGGTCACCGCCAAACCCGGCGTCACCGGCGCCTGGGCCTGGATCAAGGACCGCAACCTCCACGAGGGCCAGCGCGTCGACTTCCGCCCCCGTAATTTCTGGAAGCCGGGCACCAAGGTCAGCGTCAAGGCCGGCACCGCCCTCTCCCGCTCCTTCACCGTCGCCCGCTCCCTTGTGGCCACGGTCGACGTCCGCACCCACCGGATGACCGTTGTCAAGGACGGCGCCCCCACCCAGACCATCCCGACCACCGCCGGCCGTACCGGCCTGGACACCTGGAACGGCACGATGGTCGTCTCCGACAAGCAGCGCCGCATCTTGGACTCCCGCACCGTCAATATCGCCGACGCCTACCGCGGCTGGTACAGCTACGCCGTCCACCTCACCACCTCAGGCACCTACCTCCACGAGAACGACAACGCCAACGTCCACGCCGGCCGCAGCAACGTCACCCACGGCTGCATCGGCCTCGCGTCCGACGCCACGGCCCGCCGCTTCTACGAGCAGGTCATCCCGGGCGACGTCATCCGCGTCACCAACTCCACGGACCAGGTCGCCTCCGGCAACGGCTACGGCGACTGGAACCTCTCCTGGTCCGAATGGCGCTCCCGCAGCGCCCTCTAGCCCGGACGATCGCCGGCCTCCGAGGCGCGGCACGGGCGGGCCCGCGCTCGCCCGTACCGCCCCTCGGACGCCCCGGCACCGCGACGCCCCCGGTGCGAGGATGGCGACACCTATCCCCACCGGCGAGGTGAACAGAGCCATGACCCAGACAGTCGCAGTCCTCGGTACCGGCAAGATCGGCGAGGCCCTCCTCAGCGGCATGATGCGTGCCGGCTGGCGCCCCGCCGACCTGCTGGTCACCACCCGCCGCGCCGAGCGCGCCGATGAGCTCCGCACCCGCTATGGAGTCGAGCCCGTCACCAACGCCGAGGCCGCCAAGCGCGCCGACACCCTCATCCTGGCCGTAAAGCCCCAGGACATGGGCAAGCTCCTCGACGAACTCACTCCGCACATCACCGCGGACCGCCTCGTCATCAGCGCCGCGGCCGGCATCCCCACCTCCTTCATCGAGGAACGCCTGACCGCAGGCACCCCCGTAGTCCGTGTCATGCCCAACACCCCCGTACTCGTCGACGAGGGCATGTCCGTGATCTCGGCCGGCAGCCACGCGACCGCGGAACACCTCGCCCACACCGAGGAGATCTTCGGCGGCGTCGGCAAGACCCTCCGGGTCCCCGAGTCCCAGCAGGACGCGGCCACTGCCCTGTCCGGCTCGGGTCCGGCGTACTTCTACTTCCTCGTCGAGGCCATGACCGATGCCGGCATCCTCCTCGGCCTGCCCCGCTCCCAGGCCCACGACCTGATCGTCCAGGCCGCCATCGGCGCCGCCGTCATGCTCCGCGACAGTGGCGAGCACCCCGTCAAGCTGCGTGAAGCCGTCACCTCCCCCGCCGGCACCACCATCAGTGCCATCCGAGAACTCGAGAACCACGGTGTACGCGCCGCCCTGATCGCCGCCATCGAGGCGGCCCGCGACCGCAGCCGCGAGCTCGCGTCGGGCAACGGCTGACAGCCCCGGTCATGGCAGACGGCCAACCGCTGCCGCGGGCCTGGTCACGGCTGCGGGCTCCGGACCGCGGCCAAAGCCCAAGCCACTGCTGCGGCCGTACTCACCCCACTCCCACCGCCGTGGCGCCACGGCGGTGGGACGGAGTCGTCCTCCGCTACCCGGGCAGCAGCCCGATCGCCTTGTAGGCGGCATCGACTCTCGGCCGGGCCATCCCCCTGGCCCGCTCGGCTCCCTTCCTCAGCACCTCATCGACGTGCGCCGGATCCGCCGCCAGCTCCGCATGTCGCTCCCTCACCGGCCTCAGCAGCTCCACCACCGCCTCGGCCGTGTCCTTCTTCAAGGCCCCGTACGACTCATATACACCGGCCAGCTCGATTGGGTTCCCACCCTCACAAGCCGCCAGCACTTCGAGCAGATTCGCGATGCCCGGCTTGCCTCGCGGTCGTACTCGACCTCGCGCCCGCTGTCTGTGACCGCCCGCATGATCTTCTTGCGCACCACATCCGCCTCGTCGAGCAAATAGACGATCCCGGCCCCGGACTCGTGCGACTTCCCCATCTTCGAGGTCTGGTCCTGCAGATCCATGACCCGCGCCGCCACCGGCGGATGCGTCGCCTTCGGCACGGTGAACGTGTGCCCGTATCGCTGGTTGAACCGCACCGCCAGATCCCGCGTCAGCTCCACATGCTGGGTCTGGTCCTCACCCACAGGCACCTCGTCCGTCCCGTAGGCCAGGATGTCCGCCCGCCATCAGCACCGGATAGGTCAGCAGCGACAGGCGCACACTCTGCCCGGCCGCGCGACGCGGCCTGCCGACTGAGCCTGCGCACCCGCGCCGGATCGTGCTCCACGGTCAGCGCATGCAGATCGACCACGCTGAACAGCGCGTCCGCCTGGTGCTGATCGACCTCGACCCACCTGCGCAGCGCCCCGAGGTAGTTGCCCAGCGTCAGATGCCCCGTGGGCTTGATCCCGCTGAAGATCCGCGTCATCACGCTCTCCGTCTCCTGATCGGAGCCGCCCCGTCCAGCGGCCCGACTCCCGGAGGGAGAAACGAGAACGGCCGCCGAAGCGGCGGCCGTTGAGTACATGCGTAGGTGCCGGCCGCCGTCAGGCGGCCCACCACTGAAGGAGGCACGCACGCGATGTCATACGTACGAGACTACGGGGTCTGGCCCCAGGTTGACAGCAGATACCACCATCCGTAGTGTTCTCCGAGTTGTCCGACGTGAGCACCGACTTCGGCCGGTCCCCGGACAGCCATTCCGCAAGACCCACTACAAGCGGGCGGCACACTGTCGCCCGGCCTTTCTGTGCGCTTTTGCGAAATGAGGAATCCGCGTTCGAACGAGCGCAGCCCCGATTAGCGTCGGGGACCAGGATTCCGCTAAAGTCTCACTCGTCGGAACGGCTCAACGGCCGGAAAGGCAACCCGAGTTCGACCGGGAATCAGGCCCGAAAGGATCTGATAGAGTCGGAACCGCCGGAAAGCCGAAAGGCCGGAAAGCGAGCCCCTTCTGACGGGGAATCGGACACGAAAGAGTCTGATAGAGTCGGAAACGCAAGACCGAAGGGAAGCGCCCGGAGGAAAGCCCGAGAGGGTGAGTACAAAGGAAGCGTCCGTTCCTTGAGAACTCAACAGCGTGCCAAAAGTCAACGCCAGATATGTTGATACCCCGTCCATCTTCGGATGGTCGTGGTTCCTTTGAAGTCCTACTGGCCCATGTGGCGGGTAGGCAATTTACACAGCGAGGACGCTGTGGACGGTCGGGATTATTCCTTCTGACCGTTCCGCTCTCGTGATGTGTGTCCCGATTACGGGAAAACATTCACGGAGAGTTTGATCCTGGCTCAGGACGAACGCTGGCGGCGTGCTTAACA
>NZ_JBSFMS010000091.1:0-30863 GCF_053599675.1 Streptomyces sp. NPDC000880
TCGATGAACTACGCCTCGATCGCCCTCCTCGCGGTGCTGATCCTGGCCACCGTGTGGTGGTGTTTGTCCGGGCGCGCTGTTACTGACCCATCGCGCCGAGCTGCCGCGTCAGGCCGACGATGTCGAAGTGCCACCAGCCTTCCTGGATCTTGCCGTCCTTGAACCGGAAGATCGTGGTGCCCGTCATGGTGCACTGCTTGCCCGTGGGCGCGATTCCCATGAAGTCGCCGTGGTGAGTGCCGGTCCAGGTCCACAGCGTCGCAACGTCGTCGCCCTCGCAGATCTGCCTGTCCAGGTTGAAGGTGAAGTCGAAGGCCGCGCGCCATCCGCTGACATCGCGGCGGATGACGTCGGACCCGACCACGGTGTCCTCTTCCTTCATGATGTCGTGGTCGGCGTAGTCGGCCGCGAACACTTCGTCGATGGCGTCGAGGTTGCCCCCGGTGGCAATCTCGTGGAAGAACCGGCGAGAGGTTGCCTGATTCAACTGTTCGTCGCGGACAACATCGAGGTCGGTGAAGGTGGGCATCTCGTCGCAGAGGGCCACCATCTCCTGGAAGATCCGGTCCGTCTCCGGCAGCTTGGAGTTCTTCACCGCCTCTTCGTACGACGGAAATTCGACGATCTCGACGAAGTGCGACCCGTCGTCGCGGTCCTTGCCGATGAGGCTGTGGGTGGCGGTCCGCTTGCCTTGGGTCTGTTCGACCCACCGGTCCATCAGGCGGTCCATGTCGTCGAACCGCTCGGTCTTGCAGTCGATTATCTGTACGAATTTCATTGTGCCTCCCGGTCTGGGTGGGATGCATCCATTTTAGTGATATACGAGGCTTTTGAGGGTTCGAGGCGAGTTGGTTCAGGCCGAGCGCTCAGGCCGAGTGATTCAGGGCCCCGGGATGGACCGGGTCCGCGAAGGGCAGCCCCCGGGTGTAGCGCTCCAGCTCGTCGAGGGCCTGGTCCGCCATCCGGTGGAGCTCATTGCCCAGCGAGCCGGCGATATGCGGGGTCAGCAGGACATTCGGCAGGGTGTACAACGGCGAGTCGCCGGCTGGGACCTCGGGGTCGGTGACATCGAGTACGGCGTGCAGCCGGCCCGAAACCAGCTCCGGCAGCAGCGCGTTCTCGTCGATCAGCGAGCCGCGCGAGGTATTGATCAAGGTCGCGCCGTCCGGCAGCAGCGCGAGCCGGCGTGCGTCGATCATGTGGCGAGTGGTCGCCAGCTGTGGAGCGTGGACCGTGACGATACTGCTGAGGTGGCAGAGCTCGTCCAGCTCGGTGCGTACGACGCCCAGTTTCGCCGCCTCGGCGTCGGTGACGTACGGGTCGTACAGCAGCACCCGCACGTCGAAGGGGCGCAGCAATTCGATCACCCGGCGGCCGATCCGGGACGCGCCGACGATGCCCACCGTACGGCGGTAGTTGCCGGCTCCGTCGAATCCGCACAAGTCGTGGTCGGTGCGCAGCCGCTCGTAGCGCTGGGCCGAGCGCAGGACGCGCTTGCCGGCGAAGAGAATCGCGGCGAGCGTGTACTCGGCGACGGGCAGGGCGTTGGCCGCGGCGGCCGAGGTCACTGTGATGCCGCGGGCCCAGCAGGCGTCGGTGATGTGGTGCTTGACGGATCCCGCGGCGTGGACGACGGCGCGCAGCCGGGGAGCGCCGGCGAGGACTTCGGCGGTGAGCTGGGGCGCGCCCCAGCAGGTCAGCAGGACTTCGGCGGCGGCGAGAGCGGCGGCGACCGGGGGCGTCGGGGCGGCCAGGTCGTGGGCGATCAGGTGCGGGTCGGTGCGGGCGAGGGCGTTGAGGCGGTCGCGGTGGCGGTCGGCGAACAGGCGCTCGGCGATGCCCGGGCCCATGGCGAGCAGAAGCGCGGGGCGCTCGGCGCCTGGCTGGGCGGGACGCTCGCCGGGGTTGTCCGCCGGGCGATTGTCAGTGGCGTGGTGCATGGTGGAACTCGAGCTCCTCGTATGTCGCTTGAGGTCACTTCACGCTGCCGGTGGTCAGGCCCCGCCTTGCAGTGGCGCTGCGGGGAGACGAAGGCGAGCTTTGCCGAACCGGAGCCCGCACCCGTCCACACCCTTGCCGCTGCCGAAGTCACAGGCCACTTTGTCCACAACAGCCGGCCCGACAGCAGCCGCAATACCCTTACTGCGGACCGTACTTCCGGTCTGTCCTGGACGTGATCCCGCCGAGCAGCCTGCGCGGCGCCAGCTTCACCGCACCCATCAGCGCCTTGTACCGCGGGTCCGGGATGGACAGCGACTTCCCACGGGCCAGGTCCGACAGCGCCGCCGACACCAACTTGTCCGCGTCCAGCCACATCCACCCCGGGATGTTGTCCGTCCCCATCCCGGCCCGCTGGTGGAACTCCGTGCGTACGAAACCGGGGCACAGCGCCATCAGCCGCACCCCCGACCCCGCCAGATCGCGGGCCGCTCCCTGCGTGAACTGCACGACCCACGCCTTCGAAGCACCGTACGTCCCGCGCGGCACGAACGCGGCCACCGACGCCACATTCACCACCCCGCCCCGCCCGCGTTCGCGCATCGACTCCGCAGCCGCCGAGGTGAGCCGCAGCACCGCCTCGCAGTGCACCTTCAGCATCGTCAGCTCGTCGGCCATGGACACTTCGAGGTAGCGCCCCTTGTTCCCGAACCCGGCGTTGTTGACCAGCAGTTCCACCGGGTTCTTGGGGTCGGACAGCCGCTTCTCGACCGCCCCGATCCCGTCGTCCTGCGACAGATCGGCGGTCAGCACTTCCGCCTCGATGCCGTGCCGGTCGTGCAGCTCGGTGGCCTGCTCCTGCAGCCGCTTGGTGTCGCGGGCCACCAGCACCAGGTTGTGTCCCTCGGCGGCGAGCCGCCGCGCGAACGCGGCGCCGATCCCCGCGGTCGCTCCCGTAATCAGTGCAGTCGTCATAGGCGGCACGTTAGTGCCCCGTGTCTGAGTGCGGTGCACGCACCGTGCCCGCCCGCTGTCCCTTCTCGACGACCACGAACTGACCCATCATCCCCAGGTCCTCGTGGTACAGCAGATGGCAGTGGTACATGTACGGAGTGTCCGGGTCCGCGGGCCCGTCGAAGCGCATCGCGAGCTTGACCGTCGTGTTCGGCGGCACGAACACCGTGTCCTTCGCGCCGCGCAGCTCCGGCGGCGGCTGCTTGCCGTCCACCTCCAGCACCCGGAACTGCACATCATGCACATGGAAGTTGTGCGGTGTGCCGTGCTCATTGCGTACGGTCCAGGTTTCGGCGGTGCCTCGGGTGACCGTCTCGTCGATGCGGTCCATCTTCATGCTCTTGCCGTTGATGCCGGTGGTCACAAGACCGAAGAACCGCCCGCGTACCGAGTCCGACCCGTCGGGGACCTCCAGCTTGCCCAGCTCGCCGGGGATGTCGGGCGAGGGGCGCAGCACATTGGCGGCGCGCAGCTCCAGTACGTCGAAGCTGTCGTCGGCACCGGCGAGCCGCCCCTGCCAGCCGCCTCCGTAACTGTCGTGCGGGAAGCTGCGCAGCACGGTCTTCTCGCCCGGTTTCATCCGCACCACGACTTCGGCCCGCTCACCGGGTGACAGCTGGATGCGGTCCATCCGGGCCGGGTTCTCGAGCAGCCCGCCGTCCGTCCCGATCAGCACGAACTCACGGTCGTCGGAGAATCCGAAGTCGTAGATGCGGGCGGTCGAGGCGTTGAGCAGCCGCAGCCGTACGAGCTCGTCGCCGACGACTTTGTACGGATCGAGGGTGCCGTTGACCATCGTCCGGTCGCCAAGGAACCCGGTGTCCCGCAGGATCTTGTGCCCGAAGTCGAACTCCGCCCCGCTGAAGCGGACGTCCTGGACGATGACCGGCAGATCGTCGACGCCGTACTTCTTGGGCAGCGCCAGCCCCGCGGACTTCTCGTCGTCGAGGAGGAACATCCCGGCCAGCCCCCGCTGCACATGCTTCTCCGTCCTGCCGTGCGGATGCGGGTGGTACCAGAGAGTCGAGGCCGGCTGGTTCACGGTCCAGTGCGGGGTCCAGGTCGCCCCGGGGGCGACCATCTGGTGCGGACCGCCGTCCATCTTCGCGGGCAGATGCATGCCGTGCCAGTGCACGGTGGACTCCTCGCCCAGCGTGTTCTTGATCTTCACCTCGACCTTCTCGCCGCGCTTGGCACGCAGCGTCGGCCCGAGATAGTCACCACCTGCCGCGTCCTGGGGACGACCCGCGGAATCCTCGAAGTACCAGGTGGGTGTGGACTTCCCGGCTCGGAACTCCTTCTGACCGGCCTGCATGGTCAGTTCGAAGAGCCGGGTCCCGTCGGGCTTCACCGTCGACTTCGCGAGTGGAGGTACGGCCAGCTCGTTGCTGAACTCCGTCGTGCCGACCGTGGACACCTCGGCGTTCGCGTAGACATACAGAGCACCGCTACCGAGTGCGAGGGCTATGACGACGACGGCCGTCGTGAGAATGATGAGGACGCGCTTCAGGCGAGACATACAACGAGCGTCCTGTGGGCCGCTCGTGGCGACATCGGGGACGGCCCCCAGCCGTCCCCGAATTAAATCCCTTACGGTCTAAGGGATTTCCCCTACGCGCCGAACTTCGCCACGTACTCCCGGGCGTCCTTGAGCTGCTCGGGGTGGAGCGCGTCGCCCGCCGCGAGGACCTGGGGCAGCAGCGTCCGCTCGGTAGTGTCCGCCCGGAACGACAGATGGACCGTCACCTCGTGGTCCGGCCGGTGCACGATCTCGATCGCGTCGCCCGCGCGGATCTCGCCGGGCTCGATGACGCGCAGATACGCGCCGGGCGCGCCCTGCTGCGTAAAGCGCTTGACCCACCCTTTCTCGCCCAGCCAGCCAGCGAACGTACGACACGGAACGCGGCCGCTCGTCACCTCCAGCACCAGTTCGCCGCCGATCCGCCAGCGCTCGCCGATCCTCGCCCCGCTCACATCGAGCCCGCTCGTCGTGAGGTTCTCCCCGAACGCGCCGTTGGCGAGTGGCCGGCCCAACTCCCGCTCCCAGAAGTCGAGATCCTCGCGGGCGAATGCGTACACCGCCTGGTCGGTGCCGCCGTGGTGCCGCAGATCGCAGACCGCGTCCCCGGCCACCCCGCCGGCCCCCTCGCCCTTGGGGCCCGGGTCCATCACTCGTACGGCCGCGTCGGCCGGCTTCTTGTCGATGCCGGTCGCGCCACCCGGTGCGTCGGTGTACTCGACGGTCGTGCGCCGGCCCACATTCACAGTCAGAAGCTTCATGGACAGCACGCTAACCCCCGGCTCTCAAACGAACCACCCAACAATGGGGGTTTCCCCCAAGGTCCCCTTATATTCGGAGGGTGATCGAAGCCCGTCATCTCCGAGTTCTGCGCGCCGTGGCCGCCACCGGCTCGTTCTCGGCCGCCGCGCGTCGGCTGGGCTGCACCCAGCCCGCCGTCAGCCAGCAGATGAAGGCACTGGAGAACTCCGCGGGCACCCCGTTGCTGATCCGTACGGGCCGCGAAATGCGCCTGACCCAGGCGGGCGAGGCGCTTGTACGCCACGCGTCGGGCATCCTCGCCGGGCTGACCGCGGCCGAGGAGGAGATCGCCGCCATCGCCGGTCTGCGGGCCGGCCGGGTCCGACTCGTGTCGTTCCCCAGCGGCAGCTCCACGCTCGTGCCGACCGCACTCGCTGCCCTGCGCGCGGCCCACCCGGGCACCCGGGTCTCCCTCGTCGAGGCCGAGCCGCCGCGCTCGGTGGAGATGCTGCGCGAGGGTGACTGCGATGTGGCGCTGGCCTTCCGGTACGGCGTGGCAACGGCGGAGTGGGACGACCTGATCGTCCGCCCCTTGCTCACCGACCGCCTCGTCGGGCTGGTCCCCGAGGGCCACCGGCTCGCCGATTCGGGCGCGGTGAGCATCGGCGATCTGGCCGATGAGCCCTGGATCGCGGGCTGTCCTCGCTGCCGCCGCCAGCTCGTCGAGGTCTGCGAGGAGGCCGGGTTCACACCTCGCATCGACTTCGCCACCGACGACTATCCGGCCGTGATCGGCCTGGTGGGAGCGGGTCTCGGCGTGGCGGTGCTGCCCGAACTCGCGATGGAGTCGGTGCGGCCCAAGGGCGCGCGCACCGTGACCGTCGAGCCGTCCGTGCACCGCGAGACCGTCGCGCTCACGCTTGTGGACCTGGCCCAGGTCCCCGCGGTCGCGGCCACGCTCGACCAGCTGACCCTGGCCGCGCATCGCTAGAACTCGACCACCCCCCGTCCGAGGCCGACGGGGGTGGTGCAGGAACGTTTCTTCGAAATGTTCGAACCTCGGGTGTCAGCTGGGCGCCGTGCCTCCCGCGCTGGTTGCCGGAATCAGTCGGTGCCGCGCGCGCCCCATCAGCTCCTCGCGCTCGTCCTCCGTCAGTCCGCCCCACACGCCGTACGGCTCCCGCACCGCCAGCGCGTGCGCCGCGCACTCCGCGCGGACCGGGCACCTCATGCAGACCTCTTTCGCCGAGTTCTCGCGCGCGCTTCGTGCCGCGCCCCGCTCGCCCTCGGGGTGGAAGAAGAGAGAGCTGTCCACCCCACGGCAGGCTGCGAGGAGCTGCCAGTCCCACAAATCGGCGTTGGGTCCGGGAAGGCGGGAGAAATCTGCCATAGCGCATGTCCCCTTGAAACCGTGCTGAGTGGATACAGGTCAGGTCGAACACGAGCGGATACGAGCCGATCCGGCACCCGCACGTGCCTCACGACCGTACATCTACTGTGTTAGTAGATGTAAATATGACTCATTGCGAATCTAGCCACATACGCCACAAAAAGGGAAGAAATGGCGCTAAATGGGGCATAGCTTCCGGGTGAAGGACTCGTGACCTGCAGTGCTCTCCTCCGCGCACGGCCCCTCACATAGAGTGCTGATGGCGGCAGTCCGACCCGTAACTCTTTCGAGTGACCGTCGTTGAGAGTGCGGAAGCGGTTGAAAGAACAAGCGCTCGGGCACATGTCCGACAGCGTTCAACCGCACAGGTGACGAAACGTACCCAGCCTGGAGGCTCAAGGTGACGCGCATCAGCTGCGGAGGGCGGCCATGACATCCGTCCTCGTCTGCGACGACTCCCCGCTTGCCCGAGAGGCGCTCCGCCGGGCGGTTGCGACCGTTCCCGGCGTCGAGCGCGTGACGACCGCGGCCAACGGCGAGGAAGTCCTCCGCCGCTGGGGCGCGGACCGCTCGGACCTGATTCTGATGGACGTACGCATGCCCGGTCTGGGCGGCGTCGAGACGGTCCGCCGACTGCTGTCCGCGGACCCCGGCGCCCGGATCATCATGCTGACCGTCGCCGAGGATCTGGACGGCGTCGCGCTCGCGGTCGCCGCCGGCGCGCGCGGCTATCTGCACAAGGACGCCTCGCGCGCCGAGCTGCGCGCGACCGTCACCCAGGCGCTTGCAGATCCGACCTGGCGGCTCGCCCCGCGGCGGCTGCGCTCGGCCGAGATGGGCGCGGCGCCCACGCTCACCGCGCGGGAGATCCAGGTGCTCGAAGGCATGAGCCACGGACGGTCGAACGCGGAGATCGGCCGTGAGCTCTTCCTCTCCGAGGACACGGTGAAGACGCACGCCCGGCGTCTTTTCAAGAAACTGGGCGCCTCGGACCGGGCGCACGCCGTCGCGCTCGGATTCCGCTGGGGTCTGGTCCGCTAGGTCCCGCCAGTGCTTCGCCGCGGGGGTACGACGAACCCCGCCCGCCGTCGGGTGGGCGGGGTGACGGATGCCCGTGGGCATCCGTTTCCCTCGCGATGCCGCATCCTTGAGGGGTGGAGGACCTCGGGGACGAGTCGGTCGAGCGGAAGGGGAGGGCGCAGGAGATGAGTTCCGGCGCACCTACTCATAACGCTTCGGTGCACAACATTGGACGCGGTGCCACGGAATCTCAGCCGTCAAGGCACCATGGACCGATGCGTGACGACGAGGCTGCGAACGCCCAAGGGGCCATCGGTGCGCTCGTTCATCTTGCCGTCGATGGCGACGAGCAGGCTACGCACGATCTGCTCGCGCACGTCCATCCGCTCGCGCTGCGCTACTGCCGCACCCGGCTCAGCCGGCTGCCGGGCGACGCGCGCCACTTCGTGGAGGACCTCGCACAGGAGGTCTGTGTCGCAGTGCTCATGGCGTTGCCTCGGTACAAGGACACCGGCAGGCCCTTCGAGGCATTCGTCTTCGCCATCGCGTCGCACAAGGTCGCCGATCTGCAGCGGGCCGCCATGCGGCACCCGGGATCGACCGCCGTGCCGTCCGACGAGATGCCGGAGCGCCCCGACGACTCCCTCGGTCCCGAGGAGCGCGCGTTGCTCAGCTCGGACGCCGAGTGGGCCAAGAAGCTCCTCGCCAACCTCCCGGAGAACCAGCGCGAGCTGCTGGTGCTGCGGGTGGCGGTGGGGCTGACCGCCGAGGAGACCGGGCAGATGCTGGGCATGTCCCCGGGCGCGGTACGGGTCGCGCAGCACCGGGCGCTCAGCCGGCTGCGGGCGCTGGCCGAGCAGTGACTCGCGCGCCGCGCCGCGTACGTACGAACACACAAACCTGCCCAGTGATCTTGATCGTGGAATGAGACGGGTGTGGAGCCCGTTAGCATGGGCATCCGCACCGATCAAGGCCATTTGGGGAAGGTGTCATGACCAACGTCGACGGAGTGCCCGATAAATTCGCGACACTCGGGCTGACCTACGACGATGTGCTGCTGCTGCCGGGCTCGTCGGACATGGCGCCCGACCAGATCGACACCTCCTCGTACATCTCGAAGAACGTACGGGTGAACATCCCGCTGCTGTCCGCCGCCATGGACAAGGTCACCGAGGCCCGGATGGCGATCGCCATGGCCCGGCAGGGTGGCGCAGGTGTGCTGCACCGCAATCTCTCCATCGCCGACCAGGCCAACCAGGTCGACCTGGTCAAGCGCTCCGAGTCCGGCATGGTCACCGACCCGATCACGGTGAACCCGGACGCGACGCTCGCCGACGCCGACCGGCTGTGCGCGAAGTTCCGCATCAGCGGTGTCCCGGTGACCGACCGCGGGGGCAAGCTGCTCGGCATCGTCACCAACCGCGACATGGCCTTCGAGACGGACCGCAGCCGCCAGGTGCGCGAGGTCATGACCCCGATGCCACTGGTCACCGGCAAGGTCGGGATCTCCGGTGTGGACGCCATGGAGCTGCTGCGCCGGCACAAGATCGAGAAGCTTCCGCTGGTCGACGAGGCCGGTGTGCTCAAGGGCCTGATCACGGTCAAGGACTTCGTCAAGGCCGAGAAGTACCCGATGGCCGCCAAGGACAAGGAAGGCCGGCTGCTCGTCGGCGCGGCCGTCGGCGTCGCGGGCGACGCTTTCGAGCGGGCCCAGGCGCTGATCGAGGCGGGCGTCGACTTCATCGTCGTCGACACGGCGCACGGTCACTCGCGGCTGGTCGGCGACATGGTCGCCAAGATCAAGTCGAACGCCTCAGGCGTCGATGTGATCGGCGGCAACATCGCCACGCGCGACGGCGCGCAGGCGCTGATCGACGCCGGCGTCGACGGCATCAAGGTCGGCGTCGGACCTGGCTCGATCTGTACGACCCGCGTGGTCGCCGGCATCGGCGTACCGCAGGTCACGGCGATCTACGAGGCCTCGCTCGCCGCCAAGGAGGCCGGCGTCCCGGTGATCGGCGACGGCGGCCTGCAGTACTCCGGAGACATCGCGAAGGCGCTGGTCGCGGGCGCGGACACGGTGATGCTCGGCTCGCTGCTCGCGGGCTGCGAGGAGTCGCCGGGTGAGCTGCTCTTCATCAACGGCAAGCAGTTCAAGTCGTACCGCGGCATGGGTTCACTCGGCGCGATGCAGTCCCGCGGCGAGCAGCGCTCCTTCTCCAAGGACCGCTACTTCCAGGAGGGTGTCGCCTCCGACGAGAAGCTGGTGCCCGAGGGCATCGAGGGCCAGGTGCCCTACCGCGGCCCGCTCTCCGCGGTGGTGCACCAACTGACCGGCGGTCTGCGGCAGTCGATGTTCTACGTCGGCGGCCGGACGGTGCCGGAGTTGCAGGACCGCGGCCGGTTCGTACGGATCACGTCGGCGGGGCTCAAGGAGAGCCACCCGCACGACATCCAGATGACGGTCGAAGCGCCGAACTACAGCAGGAAGTAGTCCACGCGTGATCAGGGGCGGCCCCGGTTCCCGGGACCGCCCCTGACGTGTGTGTCGGGGATACTGGAACGGCAGACGTAGAGGGAAAGGCCACACAACGTGACTGAGATCGAGATCGGGCGCGGCAAGCGCGGCCGCCGGGCGTACGCGTTCGATGACATCGCCGTCGTGCCGAGTCGGCGCACCCGGGACCCGAAGGAGGTCTCGATCGCCTGGCAGATCGACGCCTACCGCTTCGAGCTGCCCTTCCTGGCCGCTCCGATGGACTCGGTGGTCTCCCCGCAGACCGCGATCCGCATCGGTGAGCTGGGCGGTCTGGGCGTGCTGAACCTCGAGGGTCTGTGGACCCGGTACGAGGACCCGCAGCCGCTGCTCGAGGAGATCGCCGGTCTCGACGAGGCCGCCGCGACCCGCCGTCTGCAGGAGATCTACGCGGCTCCGATCAAGGAGGACCTGATCGGGCAGCGGATCAAGGAGGTGCGCGACTCGGGCGTGGTGACCGCCGCTGCGCTCTCACCGCAGCGCACCGCGCAGTTCTCGAAGGCCGTCGTGGACGCGGGCGTCGACATCTTCGTCATCCGCGGCACCACCGTCTCGGCCGAGCATGTCTCGGGCGCCGCGGAGCCGCTGAACCTGAAGCAGTTCATCTACGAACTCGATGTGCCGGTCATCGTGGGCGGCTGCGCCACCTACACGGCCGCGCTGCACCTGATGCGTACGGGCGCGGCGGGCGTGCTGGTCGGCTTCGGCGGCGGGGCCGCGCACACCACGCGCAACGTCCTGGGCATCCAGGTCCCGATGGCGACGGCTGTCGCGGATGTGGCCGCGGCCCGCCGTGACTACATGGACGAGTCCGGCGGCCGGTACGTTCACGTCATCGCGGACGGTGGTGTGGGCTGGTCGGGCGACCTGCCGAAGGCGATCGCGTGCGGCGCGGACGCGGTGATGATCGGCTCGCCGCTGGCCCGTGCGACGGACGCGCCGGGGCGCGGTCACCACTGGGGCATGGAGGCGGTCCACGAGGACGTGCCGCGCGGCAAGCTGGTGGACCTGGGCATCGTGGGCACGACCGAGGAGGTCCTGACCGGTCCTTCGCACAGCCCTGACGGGTCGATGAACTTCTTCGGCGCGCTGCGCCGGGCGATGGCGACGACGGGCTACAGCGAGCTCAAGGAGTTCCAGCGGGTCGAGGTGACGGTGGCGGACTCGCAGCACCGCCGCTGACGCCGCTGCGTACGAAAGGGGCCCCGTACCGGCTGGTGCGAGGCCCCTTCGCGCGCCTGGCTCAGGCGTTGGCCTTCTTGGCGCCGGCGAACGCGGCGACGGCGCCGACGGCGAGGAAGACGTAGGACATGGCGTCCGCAGCCTCCTTCCACACCGTGGTCAGGTCGCTGAAGTTGTTGAAGAAGTACTCCGTGAAGGAGAGGTCACCCAGCTTTGTGAAGATGATCGCGATGGCGACCAACTGGCCCAGGTAGACGGCGCCCAGCGCGAGCACCGCGCTGGCGGTGGGCAGCACGGGGTTGCGACCGCCGGCCTTGGCGGCGGCGAAGCCGACCAGGAAGCCGACACCGATGGCCGCGTAGCCGATCTCGCGCTCGATGGCACCGCCTATGCCGCCGTACGCGCCCGCGGCGACCAGTGCGGCGACGATGGCCGCGGCGATGCCGAGTCCGACGTTGTTACGGACGGGCGCCGGCGGCGGTGCCGGGGCGTACTGGGCGTCGGCGGCGGCGAACGGGTTGCCGGTCGGCGGTGGGACAGGCTGGCTCATGTGGAATTTCCCCCAGGGACGAATGCATCGCACGACCGTGCGAGCGGAGATCCCGGAGACTAGCATTCGGGTCCGACAGTGCCGCAGCGAGTTATCGGGCTGTTGTTCTCGCTCAGAGCCGGTGTGCGGCGCCGGCCGGGGTGGCTCCCCTTGTGTCGAGCAGGAGTTGGGCCTTGACCGCCAGACCCTGGAGGTCGTACGTGCGGTGGTGCTGGAGCAGCACCGTCAGGTCCGCGCTGGCGGCGGCTTCGTAGAGCGAGTCCGCGCGGGGGACGGCCAGTTCGCGCACCCGCCAGTCCGGGATGTGCGGATCGTGGTAGCTGACGGAGGCGCCCAGGTCCATCAGGCGGCGGGCGATTTCGGTGGCGGGGGAGCTCTCCAGGTCGGGGAGGTCCGGCTTGTAGGTGATGCCGAGGAGCAGCACGCGCGCGCCCCGGGCCGATTTGCCGTGTTCGTTGAGGAGCGTGGCGCAGCGCTGGATGACGTACTGCGGCATCCGGGTGTTGATCTCCTGGGCGAGGCCGACCATCCGTAGTGGGTGACCGGGGGTGCGTCCGGTGGGCGGGAGGCAGTTGGGGTCCAGGGGGACGCCGTGGCCGCCGACGCCGGGGCCGGGGCGGAAGGCCTGGAAGCCGAAAGGCTTGGTCTCGGCGCAGCGGATGACGTCCCAGAGGTCGACGCCCAAGTCGTGACAGAGCACTGCCATCTCGTTGACCAGGGCGATGTTGACGTGGCGGAAGTTCGTCTCGAGGACCTTGACGGTCTCGGCCTCGCGCGGTCCGCGCGCGCGGACCACCTTGTCGGTGAGGCGGCTGTAGAAGGCGGCGGCCGATTCGGTGCAGGCGGGGGTGAGACCCCCGATGACTTTGGGGGTGTTGGCGTAGCCGTGCGTGCGGCTGCCCGGGTCGACGCGGCTGGGGGAGTACGCGAGATGGAAGTCGCGGCCCGCCCGCAGCCCGGAGCCTTCTTCGAGGATCGGGCGGAGGAAGGTTTCCGTGGTGCCGGGCTGGACGGCGGATTCGAGCAGCACGGTGGTGTGCGGGCGCAGCCGGGCGGCGAGCGCGCGGGCGGCCTCGGCGAGTGGCGTGAGGTCGAGGTTGCCGTCCGCGCCGAGGGGGGTGGGGGCACAGATGGCGGCGGTGCGTACGCGGCCCAGCTCGGCCGGGTCGGTGACGGTCCTGAAGCCTCCGGAGAGCATGCGGCGGATGTCGGCGGGGGTGCGCCCCGCCGCCGGTTCCGTGAGATGGCGGGGGTCGGTGTCGTAGCCGATGGTCTCGATGCCGGCGGTTACGGCGGCCTGGGCGAGGGGCAGGCCGAGATGACCGAGTCCGATGACGGCGAGATCTGCGGGCATGGCGTAGGCCGTCCTTCCCTTAACCGGAGGGGACAGAGAGCGCAAGCCCTGTGGGCAGAACGAGCAGGCGCAATGTCAGACTAGGCGTAAATATGACCGATATGCCGCATTGTGAGCCTGTGGCTGTCCGAGTGTTATCCACAGGCGGTGGCTGAAGTCGTCGACTGCGGACAGAATCGACGTTGTGAGCCCGACCGCAGACACACGGGGGCGACGGGAGGCAGCAATGAGGACAGCGACACTGGGACCCGAAGAGCGTGCCGAGGCGCTTGCCCAGATGGCCGAGCGTGAACTGGACGTACTGGTGGTGGGCGGGGGCGTGGTCGGAGCCGGGACCGCGCTGGACGCCGTGACGCGAGGGCTCTCCACCGGTCTGGTCGAGGCCCGTGACTGGGCGTCCGGCACATCGAGCAGATCGAGCAAGCTCATCCACGGCGGCCTGCGCTATCTGGAAATGCTGGACTTCGCGCTCGTGCGGGAAGCGCTGAAGGAGCGCGGATTGCTGCTGGAGCGGCTGGCGCCGCATCTCGTGAAACCGGTGCCGTTCCTGTATCCGCTGCAGCACAACGGCTGGGAGCGGCTCTACGCCGGATCGGGCGTCGCGCTGTACGACGCGATGTCGGTGTCGTCGGGGCACGGGCGGGGACTGCCCGTGCACCGGCATCTGACGCGGCGCCACGCACTGCAGGTCGCGCCCTGCCTGAAGAAGGACTCGCTGGTCGGGGCGTTGCAGTACTACGACGCGCAGATGGACGACGCGCGCTATGTGGCCACGCTGGTGCGGACGGCCGCGAGCTACCGCGCCCACGTCGCCAGCCGGTCCCGGGTGATCGGCTTCCTGCGGGAGGGCGAGCGGGTCGTGGGTGCGCGGGTTCAGGATGTGGAGGCCGGCGGGGAGTACGAAATCCGGGCCAAGCAGGTTGTCAATGCGACCGGCGTGTGGACGGACGACACCCAGGCGCTGATCGGGGAGCGCGGGCAGTTCCATGTGCGCGCCTCCAAGGGCATCCACCTGGTGGTGCCCAAGGACCGGATCCACTCGACCAGCGGGCTGATCCTGCGGACCGAGAAGTCGGTGCTGTTCGTCATCCCCTGGGGACGGCACTGGATCGTGGGGACGACCGACACCGACTGGGACCTCGACAAGGCCCATCCGGCGGCGTCCAGCGCGGACATCGACTATCTGCTGGAACACGTCAACTCCGTGCTGGCCGTCCCGCTGACACGGGACGACGTCGAGGGGGTGTACGCGGGGCTGCGGCCGCTGCTCGCCGGGGAGTCGGACGCGACCAGCAAACTGTCGCGCGAGCACACGGTGGCGCATCCGGTGCCGGGCCTCGTCGTCGTGGCCGGCGGCAAGTACACGACGTACCGGGTGATGGCGAAGGACGCGGTGGACGAGGCGGTGCACGGGCTCGACCAGCGAGTCGCGGCCTGCGTCACGGAGAACGTGCCGCTGGTCGGCGCCGAGGGCTACGGCGCGCTGTGGAACGCACGGGCGAGGATCGCGGCACGGACGGGGCTTCATGTGGTCCGTGTGGAGCACCTGTTGAACCGGTACGGCTCGCTGACCGAGGAGGTGCTGGCGCTGATCGCCGACGACCCGAAGCTCGGCGAGCCGCTCGTGGGTGCGGAGGACTATCTGCGGGCCGAGATCGTGTACGCGGCGTCGCACGAAGGGGCGCGACACCTCGACGACGTGCTGACGCGGCGGACCCGGATCTCGATGGAGACGTTCGACCGGGGGACGCGCAGTGCGCGCGAGTGCGCGGAGTTGATGGCGCCGGTTCTCGGCTGGGAGAAGGAGCAGATCGAGAAGGAGGTGGAGCACTACGAGAAGCGGGTGGAGGCGGAGCGCGAGTCGCAGCGGCAGCCTGACGACCTGACGGCGGACGCGGCGCGGCTGGGGGCGCCGGACATCGTGCCGCTCTGATCCCGGCACCGGTCTGATCTCGAGCCCGGGTGCCGGCGATCCGCCCGGGGGCGCTGATCTCGGTGACGGCCGGGCAGGGCTGCGACCAGCGGGGCGGTGAGCTTTACGCCGAGTAGTGGCATTGTGGGTGGTCCCAACATCCCGGACCCGTCCTGGCGGACGCGGACCCGGGAATAACGCCGGTCCCGGAGTAAGGGACAATGGAAGCTCTGCCAGGGCGGGTTACCGCATCGCGCGGGAAGCGGCAGGCGCGGGCGAAGATCAGGGATCGCAGAGGGGACGCATGTCGGAGGCGGAGCAGTCGCGGGAGCCCCAGCGGGACACGGCCGGGGAGCCCAAGGAGCCCACGTCACGGGAGTTGGGGGCGGGTTCCGGTAAGCAGTCCGCGGAGGATGCTGAGCGAGGCGCGGATTCTGGTTCGGGCGGCGGGGCCGGGGGTGGGGCCGAAGGGGTTGCCGCCCCGGGCGCCGAGGCCGGTTCCGGAGCCGGAGCCGGAGTCGAACCCGGGCGCGGGTCCGGTGTCCGGTCCGAGGCCGGAGCTACGGCCGGAGCAGGGGTCGAGGAGTCGGGCGAGGCTGCGGGACAGGTGTCCGCGAGGGGTTCCGACGCGAGTGCCGTGCACGAGGGTGAGCGGAAGTCCGAACAGGGCTCAGAGCAGAGCGGCTCCGGGAAGGGGGACGAGAGTGTGGCCGCCCAGTGGGCTGACAGCGGTTCGGGGCGGGGCGACGCTTCCGGTGCCGGGCGGGAGTCCGCGCAGACCGCTGACAGTGGGTCAGCGCCGGGCGGCGCGTCCGGGACCGGGGCAGGTGCCGGGCGGGGGGCCGGGCAGAGTGCCGTCAAGGCGGGCGCGGCCGGGAAGAGTTCCGGGCGGGAGGCCGACGGGCGGCTGCTCGCGGGGCGCTACCGCCTCGGAGGCGTGCTCGGTCGCGGCGGCATGGGCACCGTCTGGCGGGCCGTCGACGAGACCCTCGGCCGTACGGTCGCGGTGAAGGAGCTCCGCTTCCCCAACACCATCGACGAGGACGAGAAGCGCCGGCTCATCACGCGTACGCTGCGCGAGGCCAAGGCCATCGCTCGAATTCGCAACACCAGCGCGGTGACCGTGTACGACGTCGTCGACGAGGACGACCGCCCGTGGATCGTCATGGAGCTCATCGAGGGCAAGTCGCTTGCCGAAGCCGTGCGCGAGGACGGGACGCTGACGCCGAGGAGGGCCGCCGAGGTCGGGCTCGCGATCCTCGACGTACTGCGCTCCGCGCACCACGAGGGCATCCTGCACCGCGATGTGAAGCCGTCCAATGTGCTGATCGCCGAGGACGGGCGCGTCGTGCTCACGGACTTCGGCATCGCGCAGGTCGAGGGCGACCCGTCGATCACTTCGACCGGCATGCTCGTCGGCGCCCCCTCGTACATCTCGCCGGAGCGCGCCCGCGGTCACAAGCCCGGTCCTGCCGCGGACCTGTGGTCGCTGGGCGGGCTGCTGTACGCGAGCGTCGAGGGCAGCCCGCCGTACGACAAGGGCTCCGCCATCGCGACGCTGACCGCCGTGATGACCGAGCCGCTCGACCCGCCGAAGAACGCGGGCCCGCTGGAGCAGGTCATCTACGGCCTGCTCGCCAAGGACCCCGATCAGCGGCTGGACGACGCGGGCGCGCGGGCGTTGCTCACCGAAGTGCTCTACGCGCCCGAGGTGCCGGAGCGGCCCGACGAGCCCGAACCGTCGCCCGATGCAACGCGCGCCATACCGCTGCCGCCGATTCCCACGGCGCCGCCGCGGCCGAGGCTGAAGGATCCGGCCGCCGACCGGGTGCGCGCCGCGCTGCGCTCCGTACGGAATGCCGCGGCGGCTGCGAAGCCCGAACCGAAGCCTCGGCCGGCGCCGCAGACGCCCGCCGCGCGACCCGTGCCGGTGCGGGCGCCGCTCACCGATGTGGTGCCCCGCCGCACCCTGGTGATCATCGCGGTTGTCGCCGCGCTCGCCGTGCTGACCACCGTGCTCTTCCTGACACTGGGCGGCGACGACTCAGGCAGCCAGGGCAAGCCCAAGGACGGCAAGACCGCTTCGGCGGCAGCTGCGAACGGCGGAAGTGGCAACGGCACGGGCACGGACGCCGGCCCGGACAAGGGCAAGGACACCGGCACCGGCGACAACGGCAACGGCAACGGGAGCGGTGGGAGTGCGGGCGGCGGGCAGCCGTCCGGCGGGCCCAAGACGGACCAGCCCGCGGGCGGGGGCGGGGTGCCGGCCGGGTACGCCCTGGTCTCCAACGACCGGTTCCACTTCACGATGGCGATGCCCAAGAACTTCAAGCTGACCGGCATCGCCGGCCGGAACTCCGGCGGAATCTTCAGCCGGAACGGCGGGTTCCCGCGCGTGCAGGTCGACTTCACCAGCAGCCCCAAGGACGACGCGGCCGCCGCCTGGACCGCCGCGGTGGCCGGGACCCGCGCCAGCAGCACCGGCTACAAGCACGTGGGGATCACAAAGGTCGCCTACAACGGCTATCCGACGGTCGCAGACTGGCAGTTCGAGCGCAATCAGGGCGGCCAGCGGGTACGGGTCCTCAACAGGGGCTTCAAAGTGGACGCCGGGCGCGGCTACTCGATCATGATCACGTGCAAGGCGAGCGAATGGCAAAGCACGGAGTGCGAGACGTTGCTCAAGACGGCGTTCGCCACATTCAAGCCCAAGGACTGAGCAAGGCCACGTATCGTGAGAGCTCGCGGACGGTAAGCAGCTGCAAGGGGTCGTATGAGGCCGTAAGGGGCCATCAGATGACCGGAATTGACGGCTTGCTGCGACACGGCTGCGACACCTCCGGGACGGACCGGCCTGGGGACAGCATGCTCGTGGGGAGGCGTCGTGGACGACTATGCGGGAAGGGTGCTCGCCGACCGCTACCGTCTGCCGCTGCCGCCCTCCGACGAGTACGAACTGGTCGAGACCCGCGCGTTCGACACCTATAGCGGGCAGGAAGTTCTGGTGCGGCAGGTGCCGTTGCCGGAGGTCGTGGACGCGGAGGTCGTCGAAGCGGACGGGCTGGCCGGCGCGGCGGTACCGCGGCGGACCCAGGGTCGTACGACCCGCAGGCCCACGGACCCGGCGGTGCGGCGGGCCATCGAGGCCGCGCAGGCGGCCGCGCAGATCCCCGACCACCCGCGCCTGGACCAGGTCTTCGACGTCTTCGCGGAAGGCGGTTCGCTCTGGATAGTGAGCGAACGTGTCGCGGCGCGGCCGCTGGCGGCGCTGCTCGCGGAGAAGCCTCTCAGCCCGTACAGGGCGGCGGAGGTCGCCTCCGACGTGCTCACCGCGCTGCGTGTGCTGCACGCGCACGGCTGGACCCACCGGAACATCACCGTCCGTACGGTGCTCGTCTGCGACGACGGGCGTGTGGTCCTGACCGGCCTGGCGTCGGGCGCGGCGGAGGAGGCGCTGTGCGGGTACGCCCCGGTGCCCGGTCCGCCGGACGAGCATTCGGAAGAGTCCCAGGAGTACGACGACCGTTCGGGCGAGCCCGCGCTGTCCGGCGACCCGTCGGGAGAGCCCGCGCTGCCCGCCGCCCCGGCCGCGCTGCCCGGCGTCGGCGCCGGGACGGGTGCCGGGACCGGCGTGCCGGACGTCCGGGCCGCCAGGGCGGGTGCGATCGCGGCGTACCGCGCGGGTGCCCGGGCCGCGGCCCGCGTCAGCGAGGACCAGCGCCAGGGCGACGGCTCCGGCGACACGGGGGACCGTCCGGTGCAGGGCTTCGACCCGGACTGGTGGGCCAGGCGGCCGGGCGAGTTGGGGCCGGTCATCGATGTGGACGACACCGACGACGACATCGACGAGGACGAGATCGAGGGCGGCTGGCACCCGGGCGGCGGGCCGCGCGGCCCCGGCCGCGCCAGGCTGGCGGGGACGTGGCACGACGGGCCGTTCCCGGGACACGACGGCCCACGCCCCCTCCCGGCCGGTGGCGGCCCCGCCGATGATCGGTCCACCCCTGAACTGCCGTACGGCGCACGCCAGGTTGGCCCGGACGGTAAGCCCCGCGCCGCCCGCGACCGCCCCGCCGGCGACCCGTACGCCTCCCGGCCCGCGCGCCCCGGCGCCCGCGCCGGCAAGACCCCCGCCACCAGCAGCGCCAGCAGCTGGAACCAGGGCGGTGCCGGGCGGGAAGCCCTGCGGGCCGATGCCCAGCGGCAGCCCGTCGCGGCCGGGACCCCCGCGCCCACCGGACGGTGGGACGAGATCGTCGCGAGCGGCAGCCCGCCCGCTTACCGCGGCCCCGCAACGCCGCTCGCCGCCGAGCGTGCCCGGCAGGCGCGCATCGCCGTCGTCGGGGCCGTCACCGAGCGGTGGGCCCCCGAGCAGGCCGGACCCGTCCACGAGAACTGGCAGTTGGCGGCCCCCGTCGGCCCCGCCACCGATCTCTGGGCTCTGGGCGCGTTGCTCTACCGGGCCGTGCAGGGGCACGCCCCCTACCCCGAGGAGAGTGCGGTCGAGCTGGTCCAGCTCGTGTGCGCGGAGCCGCCCGCGTTCGCCGAGGAGTGCGGGCCGCTGCGCCCGGTAGTCGAGTCGCTGCTGCGCCAGGACCCCACGGAGCGCCCGGACTTCGAGGAGCTGCGCGGCTGGCTGCGTTCGCTCGTACGGTCCGCGCCCGAGCCCGAGGCGGGGATGGACGTCGTGCCGGTCCCGTCGAGCCCGGTGGACGGCACCCGGCTGCCGGTCGTACGCCGCCGGGGCGAGCTCGTGCGCAAACGCCGCGCGGGCTCGGCCGAAGTGGTGCACGGCCGCCACCGCCACAAGAAGGCCCGGGGCAACCAGGAGCGGCGTGGGCCGCGGACGCTCGGCCGCACCCTCCTGCTGCTGATCCTGCTCCTCCTGGTCGCCGCGATCGCGTACGCCGTGCTGTTCATGCCGAAGAGCGAGCCACAGCAGCAGAACCAGCCCCAGGGCAACGGCGGCGGGCGACCGTCGGCGGCCGGGCCGAGCCCGGACGGTTCGGGCCCGGACACCCCGCCCACCAGCCCCGGCGCCCAGCAGCCCGAGACCTCCGCGCCGGCCGGGAACCTGCCGTACGGCTATACGCTGCGTAAGGACCCGGAGGGCTTTCAGATAGCCGTCGACAAGACCTGGCAGCGCCGCCCCATCAATGACATCGGTCAAGTCCGTTACGCCGACGGCGACTTCACGCTGATCGTCGTTCCCGGCCGCGACACCGTGAAGGCGAACGGCAACGACCCGCTGGTGTATCAGCGCGACAAGGAGCGCGAGCTCCAGCGGTGGCGGGATTCCTCCTGGGCCGGGGCGAGCGGGCTGCGCCGTATCGAAGTGGGTCAGCAGGTCATGGCCGAGGGCCAGTTCACCTGGCAGGACAGCAACGGCCGCGAGGTGTACGTACGCAACCTCGCCCTGATAGTCGGCGGCAGCTACCACGTCGTCCAGGTGATCGGCCCCGAGGGCCAGCGCGACAAGGTGACGGAGGTCTTCCGGGAGGCCACGACCGCGTACCGTGCCACCCGTTAGACCGCCATACACTCGCCGGATACCGCCCAACACCCGCCGGAGAGCGCCCAACACCCGCCGGAGACCCGGCCAAGACCACGCCGGAAATCCGTTAGTGGGCGTTTTGGCTCCGGTTGCGCAGAGTCACGAGCATCACAGTGCGGTCACTTGAGGCATCCGAGGTTCCGTGGCCGTACTCCCCTCCGTAACCTGTGATCCCAAGGAACGGGGCGGGGGACGTGGAACACTCTCAAAGCACGGGCGCGGGTCTACTGCTCGCGGGGCGTTACCGCCTGAGCGAGACCATCGGCAGCGGCGGCATGGGCAAGGTCTGGCGCGCACATGACGAGCTGCTGCACCGGGTGGTCGCGGTCAAGGAGCTGACTGCCGGGCGGTATGCCTCCGAGGCCGACCGGGTCGTCCTGCACGCCCGCACCCAGAAGGAGGCCCGGGCCGCCGCCCGGATCAGCCATCCCGGTGTCGTCACCGTGCACGATGTGCTGGAACACGACGCCCGCCCCTGGATCGTCATGCAGTACGTCGACGGGCCTTCGCTCGCCGACGCGGCCAAGAAGTCCGGGCGAATACCTGCGCAGGAGGCCGCCCGGATCGGGCTGCACGTCCTGCGCGCGCTGGGCGCCGCGCACGCGGCCGGGGTGCTGCACCGGGACGTCAAGCCCGCGAACGTACTGCTCAACCGCGACGGCCGGGTGCTGATCACCGATTTCGGCATCGCCGCCATCGAGGGCGACTCGACGATCACCAGGACCGGGGAAATCGTGGGGTCCATCGACTACTTGGCGCCCGAGCGGGTCCGCGGCGCCGATCCGGGGCCCGCGTCCGACCTCTGGTCGCTGGGCGCGACGCTGTACACGGCGGTGGAGGGGGAGTCGCCGTTCCGGCGCTCGTCGCCGTTGTCCACGATGCAGGCCGTGGTGGACGAGGAGCCGCGCCATCCCGAGCGGGCGGGACCTCTGGCACCGGTGATCATGGCGCTGCTGCGCAAGGACCCGGCGGCCCGGCCGTCGGCCGCCGAGGCCGAGCAGTTGCTGCTGGAGGCGATGGGAGGCGGCTCGTCCGCCGCCACGAGGAAACACGTACCGCCCCAGCGGACGACTCAGCAGCACACCCGGCCCGTGACCACGCAGCTGCCCTCCCCGACGCCCGCCGCTCCCGTCCCCCTCCCGCACCCGCACCCGCACCCGGGGCACGCCACCAGGCCTTCCGCGGCTGAGCCCCGGCGCGGCGGCCGCCTGCGCAGGGCGGCGATCGTCGTCGTCCTCGCGGCCCTCGTCGGCGGCGGCGCGGGACTGGCGGCCATGAAGTACGCGGGCGGCGGCAACGACGGCGGGGAGCGCACCGGTACGGAGTCGACCGTGCGGCCGGGCACCTCGTCGAGCGTGCCGACCGGCTGGCAGCCGGTGGATGACCCGGAGGGGTTCAGCCTGTGGGTACCGGACGGCTGGACGCGCCAGACGGACGGCGACCAGATCGACTACACGCCCGACAACGGCCGCCATCGCATCCGGATCAGCAGCGACACGTCGCCCGACTTCGAGAATCCGTACATGCACATGCTGGACATGGAGAAGGGGCTGGAGAAGCGGCTGCCCAAGTACAAGAGGCTGAAGCTGGGCCCCAACACCTTCCGTGACCAGACGAACTCCGCGCAGTGGGAGTTCACCTGGACCGAGAAGACGACCTTCCCCGGCCCGCGGCGGGCCATCGACCAGATGTACTACACGGACGCCGGCACTGAGTACGCGCTCTACATGTCGGGACCGGCCGACGACTGGGCGACGACCCGCGAGCAGTTCGACACCATGCTGCGGGGCTGGCGGCCTCCGGCATGATGGACACAGGCTGATCGAGAGGGAGTTGCGTGTCCGAGGAAACGCGGCTGATCGCGGGCCGCTAGCGGCGCCTCGACCGGCTGGGACGCGGGGGCATGGGCACCGTGTGGCGCGCGGACGACGAGCTGCTCGGGCGTCGCGTTGCCGTCAAGGAGCTGCATCCGGAGGACGCCGGGAGCGGCCGTTCCGCGTCCCCGTACACCTCCAGGGCCGCGCCGCTGCGCGAGGCTCGCGCCGTCGCTCCTTCTCGTAACTGGGGGCAAGCCCCCAGACCCCGTACGGCCTTCGGCCGTGTCCTCAATCGCCGGCTGGGCTGGAAAGTCCAGCTCAGCGCGAGCTGAAGTGACTGAAGGACGGCGGCCCGCGCGCGGGCCAGTTCACCGCGTCCGAGGCGAAGGGCACCTCCGTCCCCGCCAATCACCGCGGTGTCGACGCCGCCCTGCTGGACGTGACGTACTACGCGCAGGAAGGCGACACCGCGCGTCCGGTCCACCGGCTGGGTGACCAGCAAGGTAAAGCCTGCGGAGCGCACGTAAGATCAGGGCCCGCCCCGGCAGCGCGCACAACACCCACCCCAGTGGGGAGGAAACAGGAACCCGCCTCAAGGCGAACCGCACACGCGGACACCAGGGAGGAAATCCCCCACATTCATGTGGGGGAGGAGGTCAAACCGTGCTCGTCGAGATACCCAAGGGCAGTAAGGAGGAGGCCGAGGGGCAGGATCTGTTCCGCGGCGTACGAGAGCGGTTGAAGCTCGGCAAAGCCGAGGCGAGCCCCTGATCAGCCTTTATCTGCCAGTGATCACTGGCGCTATGGTGAGGGCCTGGTGAAAAGCTGTTACCGACGGGTACCCAAAGCTCCGTTTGCGGCATACTCTCGCCCCCATGACGGACTCGCAGGCCCCTGCCGCCGCCCTCGGCACCAACCCGACAGCCGCCTCCCCGGCCGGTGCGCGCACCGCAGCCGACGTGGTCACTCCCGAGGTGGTCGCCCAGCTCACCCGTGGTGTTGTCGGCTCCGGCCGTACCGCCAATCACACCCCGTTCACCGGGGAGAAGCTGGCCGACCTGCCCGAGTCCACGCCCGAGGACGTCGCCGAGGCCTTCGAACGCGCCCGCGCCGCACAGCCAGTGTGGGCCGCCACCACCGCCCGCGCCCGCGCCGCCGTGCTGCTGCGCTTCCACGATCTGGTCCTGGAGCGCCAGGCAGAGGTCCTCGACCTCATCCAGCTGGAGACCGGCAAGGCCCGCCTCCACGCGCACGAAGAGGTCCAGGCCGTCGCCGTCGCCGCCCGCCACTACGGCCGCAAGGCGCCCGCCTACCTCAGGCCCAAGCGGCACACCGGCGTCGTTCCCGTCCTCACCAAGACCACCGAACTGCGCCAGCCGCGCGGCGTCGTCGGCCAGATCGCGCCCTGGAACTACCCGCTCGAGCTCTCTGTCGGCGATGCGCTGCCCGCGTTCGCCTGTGGCAACGCCGTCGTGATGAAGCCCGACACGGAGACCGCGCTGACCGCCCTGTGGGCACGTGACCTGCTGATCGAGGCGGGCCTGCCGGCCGGCGTCTTCCAGGTCGTCATCGGCGAAGGACCGGTCGTCGGCCCGGAGGTCGTCAAGCACGCGGACTACGTCTCCTTCACCGGCTCCACCCGCACCGGCCGCGAGGTCGCCCAGGGCGCGGCGGCCCGTCTGGTCGGCGTATCCCTCGAACTCGGCGGAAAGAACGCCATGCTGGTGCTGCACGACGCGGACGTCGAGAAGGCGGCGGCCGGAGCGGTCCCCGCCTGCTTCTCCTCCGCCGGCCAGCTGTGCATCTCCATCGAGCGGCTGTACGTCCACGAGTCGATCGCCGACGACTTCGTGGAGCGTTTCGCGGCCCGTACGAAGGCGATGCGCCTCGGCAAGTCCCTCGCGTACGGCGCCGACATGGGCTCGCTCGTCGGCGAGCGCCAGCTTCAGACCGTCACCCGCCATGTCGAGGAGGCCGTCGCCAAGGGCGCGACCCTCGTCGCGGGCGGCGTCGCGCGCCCCGACATCGGCCCGCTCTTCTACGAGCCGACCATCCTCGACGGTGTCGAGGCCCCGATGGCCGTGTGCACCGAGGAGACGTTCGGCCCGGTCGTCTCCATCTACCGCTTCACGGACGAGGACAAAGTCGTCGAGCAGGCCAACGCCACCCCGTACGGCCTGAATTCGAGCATCTGGACCAAGGACGGCAAGCGGGGTCACGCCGTCGCCGCGAAGCTGCGCACCGGCACCGTCAACATCAATGAGGGGTACGCCCCGGCGTACGGCAGCGTGCAGTCCCCGATGGGCGGCATGAAGGACTCCGGCCTCAGCCGGCGGCACGGCTCGGAGGGGATCCTCAAGTACACCGAGGCACAGACCGTCGCCCAGCAGCGGCTGATCCCGCTGGCTCCGTCCTTCGGCATGGACGACGAGAAGTACGCCGCGTTCATGAGCCGCAGCCTGGAGGCGATGAAGGCCCTGCGCCTGCGCTAGTTTCCGCCCTTTTCGCACGAGGAGAGCCAATGTCACGGGACACCCAGGCCCAAATCCAGGACGACGACTCGCTCTACGACTACGACGTCATCGTCGTCGGCTCGGGTTTCGGCGGCTCGGTCTCCGCGCTGCGGCTGACCGAGAAGGGCTACCGGGTCGGGGTCATGGAGGCGGGCCGCCGCTTCACCCGCGAGACCCTGCCCAGGAACTCCTGGGACATCAAGAACTATCTGTGGGCGCCGGCGCTCGGCCTGTACGGCATCCAGCGCGTCCATCTGCTGGGCAAGGTGATGGTGCTGGCGGGCGCGGGGGTCGGCGGCGGTTCGCTCAACTACGCCAACACCCTGTACGTACCGCCGGCGGCTTTCTTCGAGGACCGTCAGTGGGCCGGGATCACGGACTGGCAGGCGGAGTTGTCGCCGTACTACGACCAGGCGAAGCGAATGCTGGGCGTACGGCTCAATCCGACGATGACGCCGTCGGACGTGCATCTGAAGGCGGCGGCGCAGGCGATGGGGGTCGGCGACAGCTTCCACCTGGCGCCGGTCGGCGTCTTTTTCGGCGACGGAGACGACACTGACGGTACGTCAAAGGCGAAGCCGGGCACGGCGGTCGATGATCCGTACTTCGGTGGCGCGGGCCCGTCCCGCAAGGCGTGCACCGAGTGCGGAGAGTGCATGACGGGCTGCCGCCACGGCGCGAAGAACACCCTCAACGAGAACTACCTCTACCTGGCGGAGAAGGCCGGAGCCGTCATCCATCCGATGACGACGGTCGCCGCGGTCCGCGAGGACGCGGAGGGCGGCTACCAGGTGACGACCGTCCCGACCCAGGCGCGCCGGAAGGGCACGACGAAGGTGCTGCGCGCCCGGCAGGTCGTCGTGGCGGCGGGCACGTACGGCACGCAGACCCTTCTGCACACCATGAAGGACGCCGGGCTGCTGCCGCGGATCTCGCCGCGGCTGGGCGAGCTGACCCGTACGAACTCCGAGGCGCTCGTGGGTGCCCAGACCGACAACCGCCGCTACCGCAAGCGGCACGGGGTGAAGAAGGCCGACTTCACCCAGGGCGTCGCGATCACGTCGTCGATCCACCCCGACGACAACACCCACATCGAGCCGGTCCGCTACGGCAAGGGCTCCAACGCGATGGGCGCGCTGTCCATCCTCCAGGTGCCCTACCGCAACCGCCGGGTGCTCGGCTGGCTGGGCAACGCGGCGAGGCACCCGCTGCAGATGGCCCGTTCGCTGTCCAACCGCCGCTGGTCGGAGCGGACCATCATCGGCCTGGTCATGCAGTCCCTGGACAACTCGCTGACGACGTTCCGCAAGCCGGGCGGCATCGGCAAGGGCCTGCTCACCGCCCGCCAGGGCCACGGGGCCCCGAACCCTCAGCAGATCCGGGAGGCGACGCGGGCGGCGTCCCTGCTCGCCGAGGAGATCAACGGCTTCCCCGGCAGCAACGTCGGCGAACTCATCGGCACGCCCCTGACCGCCCACTTCCTGGGCGGCTGCCCGATCGGTGCGGCACCGGAGTTGGGCGTCATCGACGCGTACCACCGGCTGTACGGCCACCCGGGCATCGCGGTCGTGGACGGCGCGGCGGTCTCGGCGAACCTGGGCGTGAACCCGTCGCTGACGATCACGGCGCAGGCGGAGCGGGCGATGTCGCTGTGGCCCAACAAGGGCGAGGAGGACCCGCGTCCGGCGCAGGGTTCGGCGTACGAACGCCTGACCCCGATCGCGCCGAAGTCCCCGGCGGTCCCGGAGGCGGCCTTCGGCGCGCTGAGGCTGCCGTTCCTGGGGATCCCGGCGGTCCCGCCGAAGAAGTCCTGACCGCCACAGACACGAAGAGGCCGCTGCACCCCCCTCCGAGTGCAGCGGCCTCTTGGCCTTGTGTGGCCGGGTGTTACGCGGTGGCGCCGCCGCTGCGGCGACGCTTCATCGCGAACACGACACCGGCACCGGCGACGACGGCGATGCCGCCGGCGATGCCGACGGTCGGCAGGACGGAGCTGGAACCGGTCTCAGCGAGGTTGCCGGTCACGTTGCCGGCGGTGTTGTCGGCCGGCTTCTCGGACGGGACGGGGACCTTGCCGCCCTCCTGCGGCTTGGTGCCGCCGGTGTCCGTGCCGGGCTTGACGATCTGGAACTTGTACGCGACGTCCTGGAAGCCCAGGCAGTCCTTGTCGCCGATGTAGATGCCACCGCCGAGGGTGAAGCCGGCGCCGGCCGGGGCGGACGCCTTGACGTTGAGCCGCAGCGGCAGGTTGACCTCGTAGCCGGGCTTCAGCTCGTTGGAGCTGCCGATGTAACCGACGGCCTCTCCCCCTTCGTCGAGGCTCACCCAGGTGTTGGTCTCCGGGTCGAGAGCCTGCAGCTCGACCTTCTTCGTCTTGAAGAAGTTCTCGCCGTCCTTGTCGAAGGAAGCCCCGGCGATGTAGTCGATCTCCTTGACGATCGTCTTGGAGGAGTTATAGACGTTCAGCTCGAACTTGTGCCAGCCGCTACCCGCGGCGATCTTGCCCGGCAGGCCCGTGATCGAGAGCTCGAGGTTGGAGGTCTTGCACTCGAAGTCCGGGTTCCCCTCGTCCCCGCCCGGCGTGGTGGCAGTGGTGCTCGGCGAAGTGGCGGGCGTGCTCGGGCTGTTCGGCGGAGTGCTCGGGGACGTAGCCGTGTCCGTCGGTGTGGGGGAGGTGGTGGCGGTGTCCGTCGGCGACGGGGAGGTGGTGGCGGTGTCCGTCGGCGACGGGGACGTGGTGGTCGTCTCCGTCGCCGACGGCGTCGGGCTCGTCGTCGCGAACGCGGCAGGCGCCGCCAGGAAAGTGGCGGGGGCGATAACAGCCGTCGCGGCAGCAACTGCCATGGCGCGGCGAAGCTTCATCGAGACCTCAGCGAAGTCCGGCGTACCGCTTGACACGGCACGGAGTTTGGAGGCCTTCCGAGGTGGGGGTACACGGGTGAGGCCATTGTTTTCGCATGCATGACTTGCGAATGGCCGGAATAGTTGCCCTCGGTCTCACAGAGAACTTATGTGGCCCCCGTCACACGCGCCCCCGTCATACGCACCGTCATACGCCCGACCACTCGCGCACCCGCGCATGAGCAAGGGCCCCGCGGATGCATGATCCGCGGGGCCCTTGTGGTCAGCACCGACGTCAGGGCAGCGCCGGTGCCGAGGCGCGGCGCCGGGGGGTAGCGCCGCGTGGGGAGGGCCGCCGACCCGGCGCATTCGCTGCGCGCGGGTGGTATCGACCTTTGGCACTGTTGTCGCGCAGAGTGGGACGCGCTTGTCCTTGCATCGTGCTGGAAGGGCTGCGGCCTGCGCAACCTTTTGGACCGAATGCGGTCGGCCCCGGGCGTCCCCGGAGCCGACCGCCCTTTGGGGTGACCGGGCTGCTGTCCCCTGCCGACCGGTCACGCGCGCTGGGGCGAGGTCCCACGACGTACCTGCGGTACGCCACACGCTCCAGCGGAGCCACGCGTGGTTTCCTTCGACGGCCCGCCCCTGGCTGGCACGGACATCGGTACCAACGAAGCCCCGTCGGGTGCGGTCACGCGCCGTACGGGTGAGGGACGCGTCCGAACTCAGATACGGCCCCGGCACAGCTCCAGCAGCGTCATCGCAAGCGCCGTTCCGGGCTTTCCGAGCGCGTCGCGGAAATGGCCGAGTACCTCCATCTCGCGCGACAGGTTCACGCGGCGGCCGCCGGAGGAGATGCGGGCCTGCTGGATGACGGCCGAGACCGCCATCCGTTCCTGGATCAGTCCGATGATGCGGTCGTCGAGTGCGTCGATGCGTTCACGGGCGCCGGTGATCACACTCGCGGCCTCATCGGTACGGGCTCCCGTGTCGGCTCCGGTGTCGGTGACAGTCATGCGGGCTCCTTGTCGGGCGCGGCGGCCCCGGAGCGGCAAGGCCCGGAGATGACAGAACGCCCCGGGCCTTGTCGGCCCGGGGCGCCTGGGAAGTTGCTTGTCAGTGGCTCAAGCAGCACGACCATGGCAGCCGGACGGGCCGGTGCCATAGGTAAAGACGAAGGTCAGCTGCTTGCGCATGGCGACAGTATGGCCCGCCCGCCCGGGCTGGCCCAATCCGGGTTCGGATGGTGAGACGAAGGGCCTACCGGCGCGCCGGTAGAATCGACAAAGCAGACCCCCCTCCCACCGCCGGAAGGCCGCCACCCGTGCCAGCAGCACCCCCCGCCGCCACCGACGTCGTACTCGTTGTCGACTTCGGCGCCCAGTACGCCCAGCTCATCGCCCGCCGCGTCCGTGAGGCCCGGGTCTACAGCGAGATCGTGCCGTCCACCATGCCGGTGGCGGAGATGCTGGCCAAGAACCCCAAGGCGATCATCCTCTCGGGCGGCCCGTCGTCCGTGTACGCGGAGGGCGCCCCGCGGCTGGACCGCGAGATCTTCGAGGCCGGGGTCCCGGTCTTTGGCATGTGCTACGGCTTCCAGCTGATGGCGACGACGCTCGGCGGGACCGTCGACAACACGGGCGCGCGTGAGTACGGCCGTACGCAGCTACATGTCTCCAAGCCCGGCTCGACGCTCTTCGAGGGCACCCCGGCCGAGCAGTCGGTGTGGATGTCCCACGGCGACGCCTGCTCCGCCGCACCCGATGGCTTCACCGTCACCGCGTCCACGGACGTCGTGCCGGTCGCGGCCTTCGAGAACGACGAGAAGAAGCTGTACGGCGTCCAGCACCACCCGGAGGTGATGCACTCGACATACGGCCAGCAGGTCCTGGAGCACTTCCTCTACCGGGGCGCCGGCATCGAGCCGACCTGGACCACGACCAATGTCGTCGAGGAGCAGGTCGCGCTGATCCGCGAGCAGGTCGGCACCAAGCGGGCCATCTGCGGTCTGTCCGGCGGCGTGGACTCGGCGGTGGCGGCGGCCCTGGTGCAGAAGGCCATCGGCTCGCAGCTGACCTGCGTGTACGTCGATCACGGGCTGATGCGCAAGGGTGAGACCGAGCAGGTCGAGAAGGACTTCGTTGCGGCGACCGGCGTCCAGCTGAAGGTCGTGGACGCGGCCGACCGCTTCCTGAACGCGCTCGCCGGGGTGTCCGACCCCGAGCAGAAGCGGAAGATCATCGGCCGGGAGTTCATCCGGGTCTTCGAGCAGGCACAGGCCGAGATCGTGGCGGAGGCCGCGGGCGGCGAGGCCGTCGCCTTCCTGGTCCAGGGCACGCTCTACCCGGACGTCGTCGAGTCCGGCGGCGGCACCGGCACCGCCAACATCAAGTCGCACCACAATGTCGGCGGTCTGCCCGAGGACCTCGAGTTCGAGCTCGTCGAGCCGCTGCGCAAGCTGTTCAAGGACGAGGTCCGGATGGTGGGCCAGGAGCTCGGCCTGCCGGACGAGATCGTCCAGCGCCAGCCCTTCCCGGGCCCTGGCCTCGGCATCCGTATCGTCGGCGAGGTCACCAAGGACCGCCTCGACCTCCTGCGCGAGGCGGACGCCATCGCCCGCGAGGAGCTCACGGCGGCGGGTCTGGACCGTTCCATCTGGCAGTGCCCGGTGGTGCTGCTCGCGGACGTGCGCAGCGTCGGCGTCCAGGGCGACGGCCGCACCTACGGTCACCCGATCGTGCTCCGTCCCGTCTCGTCCGAGGACGCGATGACGGCGGACTGGACGCGGATGCCGTACGAGGTGCTGGCCAGGATCTCGACCCGGATCACCAACGAGGTCGCGGACGTCAACCGCGTGGTCCTCGATGTGACGAGCAAGCCGCCGGGCACCATCGAGTGGCCTGATCGCGCCACGGCGCGAGGCTCATCGGCCGCAGCCGGTGGTGCCGGGCGGTGGAAGGCCCGCGGTAGACCCAGATCTCC
>NZ_JBSFMS010000092.1:0-30537 GCF_053599675.1 Streptomyces sp. NPDC000880
TGTTCGTGGCAGGCTGGCCGGCGGTGCCCGCGCTGTCCCTGGCGCGGGAAGGAAGGGGCGGCGGGCAGTGACGTTCGTACGGGTGGGCGGGCTTCGGCGCCCGCGCCTCCGCGCCATGGCTCCCCATCACGGGGTGGGTTCGTCACCGGCTGGCGAGGAACTCCTCGATGGCCGCCAAGACCTCCGCGCCGGTGGCGTGGCTGGTCACGATCCGCATAATCCGGCCGTGCAGGTCGTCGTCGCCGTACCGGTCATAGGTGTCCGACACCAGCAAGTCGAGCCAGGGCCGCTCGATGTGCTCCGGCGTCCCGCGGGGCGGCCGGCTGAGGAACGCGGCAATGGCATCGGCGATCTGCCGCTTCGCCGTCGCGGCGCGCTCCGGCAGCGTGTCACGACGATCGGCGGGCAGCCCGTCGATGATGGTCCCCACCGTGGTGAGGTCCGCGACGGAGGCGTCGATCTCGCTCGGATCCGCCAGGTCGCGCGCGGCGATCCGGGTGAGGAGATCGTCCGCCTTGACGAACTGCCGTACCACCTCGAGACGCTGGGTCAGCGCGTCGGCGTCGGCACCCTCGGCCACCGCGGCCATGGCGGTCTCCGCGGCTTTGATGGTCCCTGCCGACGGGTTGGCCTCCGCCGCCGCGACCGCCGCCTGGGCGGCCTCCAGCGCCCGCTGCTCATCCGAGACAATCCGGACGTTCATGGAACCGATGATGTAGGGTAGGTTGTTCGCCCCCACGATGCGCATATCGGCGTTGCCGTTCTGCCGGTTGCGGAACATCGCCTCGGGCAGGTCGAGCGTCATCATCTGCCAGGTGTTCACCATGTCCGCGGTGATCTGCACGCGTGGGGCGCTCTCGTAGGCCCGCCCCGTCGCGGCGGAGTCGTACTGGAGGACGAACGATCCGGGAACCGGGGACCGGTACTCGATCGTCGCCCGGGCGTAGTACGGCCCCCCGCTGATGAAGCGGTCGTCGACGCTGAGGTAGAGGTTGTTACCGGTATTGAACGTGTTCCGGTCCACCTGCAGGGCGCGACGGCCGTCGATGGTGATCTCGTGCGCGTGACCGCTCTCGTAGTCAATCCAGTTCAGGCCATTGGGCTCGCCGGGGAACTCCATCGACACGTACGTCACCGCGGGCGGGGGCGGCACCACGTTCAGCTTCACCGCGGAGACGGCCAGCGGGAGGTTGGCCGGTGCCGACAGACGCAGGTCGGCCCCGCCGTTCTGCCGGTTGGTGAACCGGATGTCGGGGATGGCGATCGTGGCCGTCTGCCACTGGTTCACCTGGTCCGGACCGATCGTCACCGAAGCCGACCTCTGATACGCGGACCCGCTGTTCGCCGAGTCGTACTGCAGGGCGAACGTGCCGGCGACCGGAGAACGGTAGGTGATCGTGGCCTTCAGCGGGTACGGGCCACCGGAGATCGCCGCGTCGTCGGCGAACATGTAGAGCTGGTTGGCGCCACCGAACGGGTTGGTCTGCAGCTGGAGCGCCTGGCGGCCGTCGACGGCGGTCTCGGTGTAGGGGCCGTCCTCGTAGTTCTTGTAGGTCAGGCTGTCACTCGTGCTGGCCGCGACGTCGAACGAGACGCTGTACTTGTTGGGCACCGGGCCCGGACCGTTCGGCGGGTTCGGGTCGGTCCAGTCGGAGCGCTCCGCCACGTAGGCCCGCCCCTGGGCGTCCTTCTTCAGGATGAAGTAGTAGTCGACCTTGCCCGGCAGTGACAGGTATTCGGCCTTGAGCGACCCCTTGTTGACGGTGAGCCGCATCGCGCCGAAGTGCTCGGCGTCACGGAACTGGCTGCCAGGGGCGACACTGAAGAGGGGCGTGAGGCCCGCTCCGCCGTTGCCGGTGATCGCGATGTTGTAGCCGTCGGCGGTGGTGATGTGCTCGGCGTGGTGGTCGTGACCGGCCAGAATCAGGTCCACGCCCGGCGTCATCGCCCAGGCCCTGTCCGGGTTGTTGCCGGCCTTGCCGGAGGAGAAGACGGGCTGGTGCTCGCCGGTGATCACCCATTCGGCCGTGCTGCCGGTGACCGTGTTCATGTAGGCGTCGTAGATGGGCGGCATCGTGGTGCCCGACGCCATCTGGCAGTTGGCGTCCGGGTTGAGGAAGTCGATCAGCCCGTTGCCGAAACCGGCCACGAAGGACACCGGGACCTTGAAATAGTCCACGCTGGGCTGGATGCTTTCCGGATTGCATCCGTTGCCGTAGTCATGGTTACCCATGATCGGGAAGAACCTGCCCGCGTTGATGTCGGCGTCGTAGGGGGCCTGCGCCTTCACGATCTCGTCGGGGCGGCCCTGCTGGTACGTGTTGTCGCCGGTGGTCAGGATGGCAGCGGGATTCCAGGAGTGGACCATGTCGGCCACCTGGTGTTCCTCGGCGCAGGTACGGTCCGCGCCGCAGCCGCCGTAGTCGCCGACCACGGCCAGGACTATCTGGTCCTCCGGCGGCCGGCTCGGGTCGGCCGCCGGAGTGATCCGCTCCAGTTCGGCGTCCGCGGCCCGGGCACCCGTCGGCATCATGGCGTTGATCGTCAAGAGCAGCGCCGCCAGTGCCACGAGTATCGCCGTCGGTCTGAGGAACCTTCTTCTTGTGAATGACACGTCTTGGTCCCAAAAGTCGGTCCGGCACACCGCCGGTCGAGCCGGATCCTAGGGAACCGCCGTGGCTGTCAAGTAAAGCGATGGAAAACATGGACACCGGGTCGCATGGCTCGCGAACGGCCTCGCAGCAGCCGTTCAACTCACTCGCGCGGGAGGCCCGAAGCTTGACGGCGTGCTTGGCCGCCAGCTGCCAAGGGGAATGTCCGTCCCGACGGTGCGTCGGACGGCGGCGAGGGTTTGCTTGAAGCTCGCCGGTGCGCCGCTCGGTCGGCTTCCTGAGCTGCACGCTCCAGTCGGCTTCGATAGTTCTCCCACCACGCCGAGTCGCCCGGCGCCATGCTGTCGTTGCCCTTGTTCATCCCCACGGCACCGTCTATGAGTTCCCGGATGATATCGGCGTGCCCGGCGTGCCGGTGCGTATCAGCAATCACGCGCACTACGGCATGATGCAACGTCACCTCGTCCCTGCCGCTTGGCCACCACGGCACTCTGCCGATCGTGTCCAGCGCCAGCGCGTCGATCGTCGCGTCCGCGTGCGCCCACGCCCGGCGGTAAAGCTCCACGATGTGCTTCCGTGACTCGTCCGCGGTGGCCCACATATCCGCGTTGAGCTCAGCACCGTCTTCGAGCCAGGGCAGCAGCTCGCCGGACGGCCGTCCGAAGGTGTCGCCGAGGTAGCCCAGCTCCACGCTGGCCACGTGTTTCACCAGGCCCAGGAGGTTAGTGCCGGTCGGCGTCAGCGGGCGGCGGACGTCGTACTCCAAGAGCCCTTCGAGCTTCCACAGCAGGGCATCGCGGGCGGACTGCAGGTAAAAGTGAAGGTCAGCCTTGGGATCCGATGCGGTCATGGGGTCAGTCTGCTGCTCATGCGATCTTTGTCCACTGCCTTTTCCACCCGAGAGCGGCCCGCAGAGGGTCACCGTGGTCAAGCTTCCGCAGACGCAGCCAGGCCCGAGCCCGCCGCTCCCACTACAAACGCCGAGGCCACAACCCCCAGATGCGCTTGCAGTACTAACGCTCACACGGGCCAACTCTGGCGCTCGGTCATAGGTGCGCGGTAGGACCCGACGGGGGCGATCACGCCGACCAGCGTCGCCCGGTCGGCGGGGCGCCCCCACGTCCATGGAAGACGTCGACGGGTCGTTTTCAGGCCGGGGAGCCTGGGAACGACCCGTCTGCTGTGCCGATCAGTCGCTGTCGCCCTCGGCACCGATGACGTAATTGGGAGCAGGCATCTTGCTGCCGGCACCCTTGACGCTCTGCCAGATGGCTTCATTCAGCTGCTGTTCGGGAGCCCGATCCGCTTCGGAGAAGTTCATCTTCGCCGACTCGGCCGCCATCGGAGCGGTCGCCTTGTTCACCTCGTCCAGGGACTGTGCAGGGGTGATCGCCGTGAACAGTGTGAAGTCGGGCTTGGTGGTGAAGGCCGCGCTCATCGGGGTGGCCGCCGCGTCGAACTGGGTCAGCGGGCCGACGCCGACGAGCAGCTCCATGGTGCGCATCATCGAGACCGTGCTGTACATCGTGGAGTCGACCTTTCCCGTCTGCGTGTACGGGCTGACGACCAGCGAGGTGGTCCGGTGCGCGTCAATGTGGTCCGGGCCGTTCTGCGCGTCGTCCTCGGTGATGAAGATCGCGGTGTCCTTCCAGTACTTGCTGTGGGACACCGCGTCCACGATGCGTCCGACGGCCAGGTCGTTGTCGGCCACTGCGGCCCTCGGTGTCTTCAGGCCGGGAGTCGTGCCGACCGTGTGGTCGTTGCCCAGCCGGACGAACTGCATCGTGGGCAGCTCGCCGTCGGCGACGAACTGGTTGAACTCCTTGGTCCACTCGTCGACTCGCGAGTTGTCCCTGATGCCCGCGTTCTGGGCGGCGAAGTTGGGGTCGGTGTGGCTGGCCAGCCGTGGCTCGGTGGAGAACACCTTGGCCGGGAGCGGGCCGCTGGCCCACATGCCGTAGTTGCGGTACGAGATGCCGGCGTCGTCGAGCCGGTCCCAGATCCGCGAGTCACCGGTGAGCTTGCCCGGGTCGGTGGCCGGGTTGGTGTAGACGTCGTCGCCCCGGCCGCGTCCGCTGTAGGCCACGGGCCACAGGTGCTCGTTGTAGCTGTTGGACGCCGAGGCCGTGGCCCATTCCCAGCCGTCCGAGGACACCGCGCCGTCGGCGTAGAAGTTGTCCAGGGTGACGAACTTTCTCGCCAGAGCGCGTTGGTTCGGCGCCGACTCGTCCCCGAACAGGTTCAGCGACGGGTCGCCGTTGCCCTTGCCGAGCGAGCCGAAGACCTGGTCGTAGGTCCGGTTCTCCTTGACGATGTAGATGACGTGCTTGATGGGGGTCGAGTCGCCGGGCCGCGCCGGAATGACGTTGCCGTGATCGGACACCTTCCCCTTCGCGTCGAACCGGTCGTTGCGGCGGACCTGACGGGTGTAGTCCGCGAGTTTGTCGCGGGTCGGCACCGGGATGTCCGACAGGGTGCCCATGATCATCGTGCCGACGTACTGGGCGTAGTCCAGGCCGGTTCCGGTCGGCTGGGGACCGTTGGGGTTCGGTCCGGCACCCCTGCCCTTGGCGTTGGTGACCAGCAGCCGCGAACCATCGTGGGTGAGGGTGACGGTGGTCGGGTACCAGCCGGTGGGGATCAGGCCGGTCACCTTGTTCCGCTGACCGGGCTTGCCCGCCAGGTCGACCACCGCGACATCGTTGTTCCCGGCGTTGGCGACGTACAGGGTGTGGCCGTCGGGGGAGACATCGAGTCCCTGCGGACTGGTCCCGACCGGGGCGTTGCGGTACGGCGCGAGGTCGATCGTGCGGGTCAGCGAGTCGTCGGCCGGGTTGATTCCGACGATCTTGTCGGCGTCGGTGACGGAGACGTACATCTCATCGGTGGCCGGATTGCGGATGATCGACGTCGGGTGGCTGCCGACCTCCAGAGTGTTCCGTACCTTCAGCGTCGCCGTGTCGACGGCGGAGACAGTGTTCGTACCCCAGTTGGACACATAGGCGGTGCGCCCGTCGCCTGACAGAGCGACAGTGAACGGATTGGGGCCGGTGGCCACGGTGCTCAGCACCTCACCGGTCGCGGTGTCCACCTGCGACAGCGCGCCGCTGCCGTTGTCCGCCACGTACAGGCGCTTACCGTCGGGCGTGACGGCCACGCCCGAAGGGAACGAGCCCTTCGGCAGCGTGAGCGGGGCGTTCTCGGTGAGCTGCCCGTTGCTGAGGGTGTAGACGCGCACCTTGTCGTTGCCGCCTGCCGCAGCGTAGAGCTTGCTGCCGTCCGGGCTCCATGCCAGCCCGATGAACAGCGCTTCCGGACGCCTGTAGTCGATGCGCTGGACGACCTTGCCGGTGGCCGCGTCCAGCAACGCCAGGCTCTGGATGTTGGTGCCGTTGTTGCTGACGGCGAGGTACTTGCCATCCGGGCTGAGTTCGGCCCCGAACGGCTTCTCACCGAGCCACGCCTGGTGGCCGGCCGGGGTGATCTGCCAGCCGATCGTGGCCACCGAGGTGCCGTCCGGCTGCGGACCGGCATAAGGGGGCTGTATGGCCGCGATGGCGACGCCTGAGGCACCGACCAACCCGGCCGTGACAGCTGCCAGCAGCCGCCACCGTCGCAGAACCCTGCGCATGAACACTCCTAGGAGAGTCGAAGTAACCAGCAGGGGTGGATGTTTCACAGCGAAAGCAAAGGTTGGGTGATCGGCGAGAAGATGGGAAGTGTCGTTTCATGGCGACAGGGCGGGAATGACAGCGGGTCATCACGCTGGCGGGCTGGGGAGTTAATGGAAGACCAAGTCCAGGATCTGTGCCTCTCAGAACAGCCGGGGGGCACGCATGGATCCGCACACAATCCCCGCAAAATTGTCACAGAGTTGATCTCGCGAAGTGGCTGTTCAGCGCAGGTCGACGAGGTCGAACGGGCGGATGTGGGTGCTAGGGCGTGTATCGAAAGTGGATCTTGATGTGAAATGATCTTGGTTCGTGACACGTGGAGATCTGACGGACGAGCAGTGGGCTGTGCTGGAGCCGCTGCTGCCGACGGGCAAGAAGCCGGGTCGACCGCCGATATGGACCCGGCGGCAGCTGATCGACGGCATACGGTTCCGGGTCCGCACCGGCATCCCGTGGCGGGACGTGCCCGAGCAGTACGGGCCGTGGGCCCGGGTGTACGACCTGTTCCGCCGCTGGCAGCGTGACGGCACCTGGCAGCGGATCCTCACCCGGCTCCAGGCCCGCGCAGAGGCGAAGGACCTGATCACCTGGGACCTCAACGTCGACTCCACCGTCTGCCGGGCCCACCAGCACGCCGCAGGGGCGAGGAAAAAGGGGACCTGCAAAAGGAACCGCCCGGCGGCGTCGCCACCGAGCCGGACGACCACGGGCTCGGACGCTCCCGCGGCGGCCTGACCACCAAGCTCCACCTGGCCGTCGAGCAGGGCCAGAAACCCATGTCGATCGTGATCACCGCCGGGCAACGCGGCGACTCCCCGCAGTTCGAGGCCGTCCTGGGCCGTGTCCGGGTGCCCCAGCTCGGGGCCGGCAGGCCCCGCACCCGACCACGGCGAGTGCGGGCCGACAAGGCGTACGCCTCCCGCAAGAACCGGGCCTACCTGCGACGCCGCGGTATCCGCTGCACCATCCCGGACAAGGCCGACCAGGCCCGCAACCGCAAGAAACGGGGCTCTCGCGGAGGCCGGCCGCCGAAGTTCGACCCGGAGGACTACAAGGCGCGGCATGCAGTCGAGTGCGGAATCAACCGTCTCAAAAGACACCGCGCCGTGGCGACGAGATACGACAAACTCGCGGTCCGCTACGAGGCGACCGTCCTCATCGCCGCCATCAACGAGTGGCTGTGACCAGAACATTCGATACACGCCCTAGCACACCCTACGAGCCGCAGCAATACATTTCGGAACGGCACGGGATCGCGCCATCCTCTTGGCGCGACCCAATGCAGTCATTTGCAGTCGATCCCCGGTTTCCACGGGCACGCGGACCGTCGCGCCCGTGTCGGGAACCTCGGGAAAGGACTCCTGCACCCTCGCGCCCCTCACTGTGGCAGAAATCCGGCGACTCCTGGACCTGCCCGGACCTCGAAAACACGATCCCCGCGACCCCTACGCCCCGAACACCGGCTCCAATGTCGAACTGGCGCCGACGCCACCAAGCCATAGGCCGCCGCTGCCACCACCAACGCCGAACGCATTACCCGATCGGGTAAGTCACGAACCGCCACTTCCCTGACGAACCATCAGCCCACTAGCTCCATGCAGGTACTCTGACCAGCACAAATGGAGAAACGCGGGAGTGTCTAATCAACGGCGGATCTGCTGATCAAGGAGAGACGCCAAGTGAGCGAGACAACGATCGAGCACGAGTCCGTCGAGGAGCGGGCCGGTGGTGCGATGCCGCCGGCCGCGTCGGACGAACAGCTCGTCGCGATGCTGGTCGACCGGGCCCGCAGCGAGAACCTGCAGCTGACCGGCGAGGGTGGGCTGTTGCAGCAGCTGACCAAGCGAGTGCTGGAGTCCGCGCTGGAGGGTGAGATCACCGACCATGTCGGCTACGAGAAGCACGATCCGGCCGGGAAGAACAACGGCAACAGCCGCAACGGCACTCGTGCGAAGACCGTGTTGACCGACGTCGGCCCGGTCGAGGTCAGGGTGCCCCGGGACACTGCCGGCAGCTTCGAGCCGCAGATCGTCAAGAAGCGGCAGCGCCGCCTGTCCGGCGTGGACGAAATGGTGCTCTCCCTGTCCGCGAAGGGCCTCACCCATGGGGAGATCTCCGCGCACCTGGCCGAGGTGTACGGGGCTCAGGTGTCCAAGCAGACCATCTCCACGATCACCGACAAGGTGATGGAGGGAATGGCCGAATGGCAGAACCGGCCGCTCGACCGTGTCTATCCGGTTCTGTTCGTGGACGCCATCAACGTCAAGATCAGGGACGGGCAGGTCGCGAACCGGCCGGTCTACGTCGTGATGGCCGTGACCACAGAAGGCACCCGGGACATCCTGGGGATCTGGGCCGGCGACGGCGGTGAGGGCGCGAAGTACTGGCTGCACGTGTTCACCGAGCTGAAGAACCGCGGCCTGGACGATGTGCTCATGCTCGTCTGCGATGGCCTCAAGGGCCTGCCCGAGGCGGTGGAGACCGTCTGGCCTCGCACGATTGTCCAGACATGTGTAGTTCACCTCCTGCGCAACAGCTTCCGTTACGCGGCCCGCCAGGACTGGGACAAGGTCGCCAAAGCCCTCAAGCCCGTCTACACCGCACCCAGCGAAGAAGCAGCGACGGAGCGGTTCGGGGAGTTCCAGGAAGCCTGGGGCCGGAAGTATCCGGCGATCATCAAACTGTGGGAGAACGCCTGGGCCGAGTTCGTGCCCTTCCTCTCCTTCGACGTCGAGATACGGAAGGTCATCTGCTCGACGAACGCGATTGAGTCCGTGAACGCCCGCATACGCAAGGCCGTCCGGGCCCGCGGACACTTCCCCAACGAGGCTGCCGCCCTCAAGTGCGTCTACATGGCACTGATGAGCCTCGACCCGACCGGCAAGGGTCGCAAGCGATGGACCATGCGCTGGAAGGCACCCCTCAACGCATTCCAGATCGCCTTCGAGGGCCGACTCACCCCGGCCAACAGCTGAACCTCAACAACCAAGATCAGCCGTTAAATTGACACACCCAGAAACGCTGCTGGAGTACTAAAGCACGCCCTAGTTTGATCTGTGTCAGACAGGGCCTGGCGGGACGACGGTGTCACTCCGGCATGGTGAAGCCGAGTCCGGCCGCGGCCGTTTCGGGTGTGGGCTGCGACCACCGTTCGACGAGGGCCTGTGTGCCGGCCAGGGAACGGGTCTCGGCGAGGTCGAGGTAGAGCATGCCGGCGAGGTGGTCGGTCTCGTGCTGGACGATCCTGGCGGGCCAGCCGGTGAACTCCTCGTCGATCTCGCTCCCGCTGCCGTCCTGACCGCGCAGCCGCACCGTCTCGTGGCGGGCGACGACGGCCTGCCAGCCGGGGACGCTGAGGCAGCCCTCGTAGAACGCGGCCCTTCGCGGGCCCACGGGTTCGTACACGGGGTTGACCAGGACGCGGAACGGCTGGGGCGCACGGCCGCGCGCCTGCCGTACGTCGTCCGCCAACTCGGCCGGGTCCTCGATGACGGCGAGCCGCAGCGGGATGCCGACCTGCGGCGCCGCGAGCCCGACGCCGGGTGCCGCGTGCATCGCCTCGCGCATGGCCGCGACGAGCCTGCCGAGGCGCTCGTCGCCGAGTTGCCCCTCGTAGGTGGCGGCGGGACGCCGGAGGACGGGATCGCCGGCGACGACGACGGGGAGCGGCCGGGGCCCTTGGAGGAGGCCGTCGACGAGCGCGGTGAGTTCGGTGACGGGGAGTGCGGACATGGCTCCACCTTCCCAGACGGCGGCCGCCCGGGAAGGTGGAGGGTTCAGCTGGACCTCGGACGAGGTCTGTGCTTCCGGCTCAGCGGTCGCACTGCAGAGCGGACAGATCGACAGCGTCGGCCATCGCCTGCATGCCCTTGTCGTTCGGGTGGATATGGTCGCCGCCGTCGAAGAACGGCATCATCTGTTGCTGGTCGTACGGATTGCGCGTGATCTTGTCGAGATCCGTCACGGCGTCGAACTCGCCGCTGTTCCTGATCCAGTCGTTGACGCCCTGGCGCACGGCCTCGCCGGCGGCGTCGTACTCGTACCAGCCCTTGTACGGCATTACGGTCGCGCCGACGACACACTTGCCCGCCGTGTGCGCCCGGTCGATGATCTGCCGATAGCCGGCGATCATGTCGTCCACCGTGACGCCGGTGTGGGCCTTGATGTCGTTGATGCCTTCGAGCAGGAACACCGTGCTGACCCCGGGCTGGGAGAGCACATCACGCTGCAGCCTGTTCAGCGCGGCCTGGCCGGCGCCGTCCGCGAGCACCTTGTTGCCCGAGATGCCCTCGTTCGCTACTCCTTTCACGGTGATGCGGGACGCGGCCTGGAGCCGCCGGGAGAGATAGTCGGGCCAGCGGCGGTTCTCGTCCGTGGTCGAGGCCCATCCGTCGGTGATGGAGTCACCGAGGGTCACCACCGAGCTGACCGCCTTGGACGTCTCCACACTGACGGCGTCCAGCCAGTACCAGGAGCCCATCGGATCGGTCCAGTTGGCCGCGCCCTCCTCGGCGGCGTGGTTGCCCGCGGCCGCGTAGGAGGTCTGCATGGCCATGCCGTGACCGGTCGTCGGTCCCTGGGCGCCCGTCACATACAGGCTGATGACCAGATTGCTCTGGGCGGCCAGCTTCCCGGGCAGCGGATCGCTGAGCACGGTCTCGCCGGCCGGGACGGTGACGGAAGCGGCCCGGCCGAACGTCAGCTGACGGTTGCTGTCGTGGACCAGCTCCGCACCCTGCTTCTGCAGTCCCGCGTAGGCGCTCGCGAAGGTCACCGGGTGGTCGCCGAAGGCGTTGGACAGCCGGATACGCATGCCCGTGCCGCCGACGCTGGTGCGCACGATCATCCGGTAGCTGCGGTCAGCGGGCCCGGCGCCCTGCCGGTCGGCGCTGGCGCCCCAGGTCACCACGGAGTGCCTGGTCTGTCCGGCGGGGGTCGCCGCCGCGCCCGCCCGGCTCTGCGTCTGCACCTGCGCCTCGGTCTGCGCCCCGGCCTGCGCCTGCGCCGCCGACGTGGCGGTCAGGGGTCCGCAAACCGCCACGACCAGCGCGGAGGCGACACCCACGGCGCGGCGCCGGTGCGCGGACCCTACCCGCCGTCCGGTGAGGTGTACCGAGCCGGTCCTCATCCGAGGTTCCGCAGCGTGACGGACTCACCGGGCTTGAGGCTGACCTTCCGCGAAGTGCCGCCGGCGAAGACGGTCGTGCTGCGGCCGCCGACGCTCTTCAGCGTCGCCTGGGTGACCTTGCCGTTCTTCCAGCGGATGTCGGCGACGAAGCCGCCGCGGATGCCCACGCCGGACACCGAGCCGGATGCCGCCCAGGGGGCGGGCAGCGCGGGCAGCAGCTCGACGTGTCCCGGCCGCGAGTAGACCAGCATCTCGATCATCGCGGAGGGGGTGCCGAAGTTCGCGTCGATCTGGAAGATGCCGCGGCCCTGCCCCATATCCATGATGTCGAAGAGGTTCGGCGCGCTGCCGTTGCTGCCGCCCACCGACGGCTTCAGGTTGGTGACGACGAGCTGGTAGGCCTTCTCCGCGTCCTTCAGCCTCGCCCAGCACAGGCTGCGCCAGGCGTTGGCCCAGCCGTAGCTGTTCATGCCGCGGGCGGTGAGGAGGGCCGTCGCGCCGGCGAGGATGTCCTTCGGCGTGGAGTCGTCCGGACGGATCCTGTCGCCGGGGAAGAGGCCGATGAGCGGGGAGAGGTGCCGGTGCGTGGTCTCGCCGAGGTTGTCGGGCGACATCCACTCCTCCAGCCAGCCGGTCTTGGGGCTGACCACGGGCAGGTACAGTCGCTCACGCAGACCGTCGATGGTCTTGCTGTAGGCGGCGTCCTTGCCGAGCACTTCGGTCGCGGTGTGGTAGTTGCCGAAGAGATTCCACACCAGTTCCTGGGCGTACGTGATGCCCTTGGCGTCCTGCGGGCCATGCTCGGCCGACCAGTCGCTGTCGTCGATCAGGACCTCGCGCGAGGCTCCGGAAGCGTCAGTGACGGTCGTGGTGATGAGGCGGGCCTCCCAGAACTCCACGGCGCCCTTGATGAGGGGGTAGACCTTTTCAAGGTAGGCGCGGTCCTGGGTGTACTCGTAGTGCTCGAACAGGTTCTGGCAGAGCCAGGCGTTGCCGGCCGGGTGCCACCACCAGCCGCTTCCGCCATAGGGGTTGGTGGAGAAGGCCACGGCCCAGCCGGCGACCTTGCCGCTGGAGTTGCGGTACCTGTTGGTCGAGGTGTTGAACAGCCGCTGGGTGACGTCCGTCCAGGAGGACAGCTGCGCAAGGCAGTAGTCCGTGAACGCGTCGAAGCAGTCGGACAGGCCCGCCCGGTCGGCCATCCAGTAGTTCATCTGGATGTTGATGTCGGTGTGGTAGTCGGCCATCCAGTCCGGGTCGTTGCCGTCCAGCCACGGACCCTGGAGGCCCATCGGCAGGCTGCCCCGCGATCCGGAGATCATCAGATAGCGGCCGAACTGCAGGTAGGCGGCCTCGAGTTCCGGGTCGGGAACGTTGTCCCGGTAGCGGGCCTGCACCCGTTGCCAGGTGTCCAGCTTGCGCTGTGCGGAGGACGACGTGCCGAGGTTGATGTCCAGCTGTTCGAATACCGGGCGGAAGTCGGCAACATGGGTGTGCAGCAGGGTGCTCGCCGAGTGACCGGCCGCGCCCTGGACCTTGGTCTTGGCGAGGCGCTCCGGGTCCACGGACGGGTCGCGGAACCCGGCGGCCGCGTCGGGCGCGTAGTTGGTGCCGCCGCTGACGACGACGGTGAGGTCCTTGCAGCCGCTGAAGGTGATGGACGTACCGTTGACGGCGACCTTGCCGCTGCTGCTGTAGGCGGTGACGGCGGCGCCGTACTTCAGGCCGTTGGCGAAGGAGGCGCCGAACGAGGCGTAGCGCCCGGCACTGTTGGCGGTGGTGGACTCGCCGTGGGTGCCGGCAAGGGAGACGGTGCCGGTGTAGGCGCCGCCGCCCTGCTGGGAGAAGTACACAACGATGGCGTCGTCGGGGCGGCTGGCGAAGATCTGCCGCTGGTAGGTGACGCCGGAGAGGTCGTACGAGGAACTGACCAGGCCCTGGGCCAGGTCGAGGGAGCGACGGTAGTTGTCGACGGAGCCCAGGTCGTGGTCGGGGATGTCGACGGTGAGCTTGGCCAGCAGGGTCAAGGAGCCGAAGTCGGCGCGGCCGTAGGGGAACTGGCCGTCGCTCTGCAGGGTGTCGTTGAGACCACCGGTCCACAGGGTGGCGTCTGTGATCATCAGCAGTTCGCTGGAGGGGTCGTTGCTCGCGAGCGCCCCGAGGCGCCCGTTGCCGACCGGCAGCCCCTGCTCGATCATCGAGTTGGAGGAGCCGGGAGCCTGCCACCACAGCTGGTTCTTCGCGGCGTCGGCAGCGGACAACATGGGCGACGCGGTGGGGCGCAGGGGGGCCGCCGAGGCGGTGAAGGCGGGCACACCGCCAAGTGCGGTGGCCGCGCCGGCAGCGGCGGCGAGGGCCAGGAAACCCCTGCGGCTGGGGCGGTTGTCGTGTGATTCGGTGTGCTGGATGTCCACGGCTCTGCACTCCATATCCGGAAAACGGCGCATGTGGGAACGACGGCTGCGGACCGTCGGCGTTTCGTCGGAAGATCAATCGATGAGCGTGTGGGGCGCCCGGATGTGCCGGGGACCGACCGTGTGGGGCAGGTCCCCGACCCGCGGGACCCGGGTCGTGTCACCGGGCCCCGCGGGGGTACGTCAGACGGACTGCGGTACGACGATCTTGTCGATGTCGGGTCCGTATCCGCTGCCGCTGTCGAAGGTGATGGTGTTGGAACCCGCCTTCAGGGCCAGCTGGACGCTGACAGTCTCGGCAGTGCCCCAGTCGCCCGTGGAGGGGAACTTCAGGCTGGTGCCGTTACCGCTGTTGGAGTAGACGGTGATCGAGCGGGCGTCGCCGCTGACGTAGCCGACGTTGACGGTGTAGATCCCGTCCTTCTTCACCGTGATCTCGTTGAACTGCAGCTTGCCGCCGACGTAGAGGTTGCCGACCTTCTTGCCGCCGGAGCAGGCGTCGCATCCGCCGACGGAGGCGTTGCCCGTCAGGGTGTTGACCGCGGACTCGGCCTCGTGGCTCGTGGTCACCAGCGTGCTGCCGGCGGGCTTGACGGTGAACAGCCGCGAGCCGTGCGCGGGCAGTGTCGCGGTGATCTTGTTCTTGTAGGTCCCGAGGTTCTCCTTGTTCCACAGGTCGCGCACGGAGGCGTTGCCGGTGAAACCGAAAGATGCCCAGTTGGCGGTGGTGGAGGCCGGCGAGTCGCCGAGGTTGAACAGGGCGACGGTGTAGCTGCCGTCGGAGTTCTTGGTGCCCCAGACCTGCTGGTCGCCCACCGTGGTGACCGGACGCGCAACGGGCGAGTCGTTCTGGTCGACGGCGATGACTTCACGGTTGGTCAGCAGGGAGACGCCGTAGCTGTCCAGCTTGGTGAGGTCGTCACCGGTGTACAGAGGCGACTTGTTGATGGCCCACAGGGTCATGTAGCTCTGCCGCTCGGCCTTGGTGAGGCCGTCCATCTCGCCGTTGCCCACGTCGATGGCGTCGAGGTCGTTCCAGCCACCGGGGCCTGCCTTGCGGCTCCACGCGGGGGCGTCGTCCCACCGGTTGTCGACCGAGCTCTCCCAGGTGACGAGCGTGTTGCAGTAGCACTCGACGTCGGTGTCGATGCGCCAGCCGTTGGAGTACTTCTTCCAGTCGGCGGCGTGGCCGATGTCCATCGACCAGGAGAGCTCAAGGTGGATCGGGCGCCCGGCGGTGGCGATGGCCTTCTGCCAGGCGGCGACGTCGGCGACGTTGTTGTAGTTGTCACCGGACTTGAACGAGCCCGGGCCCACGCCGTCCAGCTTGAGGAAGTCGTAGCCCCAGTCGGCGAACATCTGCGCCTGCGAGTCGATGTACTTCTGCGCGCAGGGGTTGCCGAAGTCGATCTTGTAGGAGCTGTCCCAGCCGTTGGTGGTGCGCAGGTCCGCGTAGACGATGTCGGCGGTGGTGCAGCCGGGGGCGTTCCAGATCGGCACCTTGCCCTCGCCGTACGCCCCCTTCTCCAGTCCGGCGGGCAGGTAGATGCCGGCCTTGAGGCCCTTGGAGTGGATGTGGTCGGCGACCGCCTTCATGCCCCTGGGGAATCGGACCGGGTCGGGCGTCTGCCGGCCGTACTGGTCGAACTGGGTCTTCCAGTTGTTGTCCATCCACCAGCCGGCATCGATGTTTACGTAGTTGTAGCCATACTTCTTCAGCTTGGAGGCCAGGGCGTCCGCCTGCTTCAGGACGTTCGCCTCGGTGAGGTAGCTGTAGTCGCCGTTGGGGTTCAGGCCGGGGTACTTGGAGGACTGCATGCTCCAGCTGGACCAGCCCATGTACGGCTTGGCGGCGAGGCCGGAGGTGCCGTCCGCCGTGGTCGCGGCCGTGGTGGAGGCGGCGGTTGTGGAAGCGGTGGCGGGGGCAGCGGCCTCGGCAGCGGGGACGGCCGTCGCCACACCGGCGGTGACGGCCAGGACCAGCATGGCTCTTATGGTCCGGCGGACGGAGCCGGCGGGAGCTCCGGGCAGGGCAGGGTACGAGGATGACCGCATGGGTCGGACCTCCTGTTGTCGGGTCACGGGGATAGCGCGGTGGAACCAGGCAAGGGACGTGCGTTCCTGACGCCGGGGGACCGGCCGGTCGCGGTGACCGTCGGGACGTCGGGTCGGCGGCTCAGCCCTTGCCCGAGCCGATGGTGAGCCCGCTGATGAACTGGCGCTGGAGCGCGAAGTACACCAGCAGCGTCGGGATCGCGGTCATGAGAGCACCTGCCGCGATGAGGTTCGGGTTGGTGAAGTACTGGCCCTGCAGGTTTGCCAGCGCCGAGGTGATCGGACGCTTGTCACCCGTCTCGATCAGCGCGAGGGACCAGAAGAAGTCGTTGTAGATCCAGATGGATTCCAGGGTCGCGAGCGCCGCGAACGCCGGGCGGCACAGCGGCAGCACGATCTGGAAGAACTCGCGCCACGCCGGGGCACCGTCGACGAGAGCGGCTTCGAAGATCTCTTTCGGGATCGTCTTCATGTAGTTGCTGAGCACGAAGGTGCAGAAGCCGCACTGGTAGGCGATGTGAATGAAGATGATGCCCCAGAGCGAGTTGTAGACAAGCAGGGAGTCGCTCATCCACGGCGGCAGCGGGATCAGAAGGTACAGCCGGTACAGCGGTGTGATCAGCACCTGTGCGGGGAGCAGATTTCCCGCGGTGAAGAGCATCAGCAGTACGATGTTCCAGCGGAAATCGAACCGCGAGACGAAGAAAGCCACTGCCGCGGAGAACAGCAGGGTGCCGAGGACCGCCGGAATGGTGATGAGCACCGAGTTCCAGAAGAAGTGCGGCATCCCGGACTGACTCCAGGCGTCCGAGAAGTTCTGCAGGCCGATGCTGTGCGGCAAGGACAGATAGCCGTGCTTCGCGGTGTCGGAATAGGGCCGCAGGGAGGTGTAGACGGCCCACAGCAGCGGCACGAGCCACAGCAGCGCGATGCCGCTGAGCATGATGTGCCGTCCGGTCTGCCGCCTCGGCCGCCTGGGGGAACCAGCCGTACGCGTCAGCGGGGTACGTGACCGGGAGGCCGGCGGCGTTGCGGTCGCGGTCACTGGTCCTCCTTGCGGAATGTCTGGAAGAGGAAGGCCCCGATCGCGGCGAGGGAGACGAGAAGCAGGATGACCGCGAGGGCGGACCCGTACCCGATATGGCTGGACTCGCCGATGATGTTGTCGGTGATGAGCAGGGACAGGAGTTCCATGCCGGGTTTGCTGCCGATGCCGCCGCCGAGCACGTAGACGATGTCGAAGGCGCGCAGGGACTCCATGACGGTGACGACCAGGATGATGATGTTGACCGGCTTCATGGCCGGCAGTACCACCCTCATGAAGGTCTGGCGTCCGTTGGCGCCGTCGAGCGCGGCCGCCTCCTTCAGGGCGGGGTCGAAGCCCTTCAGCCCCGCCAGGTAGAGGATCATGATGTAACCGGTGTGCCGCCAGCCGGAAGCGACCAGTACGGCCCAGAGGTTGAGGCTGGAATCGCCCAGCCAGTCGATGTGGTGACCGGACGACGCGGCACTGATCACACCGTTCAGCAGCCCGTTGTCGGGGTCGTAGATGATCTCCCAGATGAAGCCGACGACCGCCAGGGACAGCACCATCGGCATGAAGATCGCGGTCTGGTAGACCCGGGTGAAGCGGATCTTGCGGTCCAGTTGGTAGGCCAGGAAGATACCGAACGGGGTGGGCAGCAGCACCGTGAACAGCAGCCAGATTACGTTGTGCCTGACAGCCGGCCAGAACGGCGGGTAGTTGGTGAAGATCTGGTGGTAGTTGTCCAGTCCGATCCAGTGGATGTCGGACAGGGTGAGGCCGTCCCAGCTGGTGAAGGACAGACCGATGGAGGCCAGCGCCGGCAGCCACACGAAGACCAGCAGGGCAAGCAGTGGGATGCCGACGACAGCCGTCAGGAAGAGGCGGTCACCAGGACCGAGCCGGCGAGGACGTGAGTGTGCGCGCGACGACGACCGAGGCGCGGTACGCACGGAGGACATGGTGAACCTCTCCGGTGGGATCAGGCCTTGAAGAAGCGCGAGCGCTGCGACTCGATCTTCTTGAGCAGGGCCGAGCCGTCGTCGGGGTGGTTCAGCCACTCGGTGAAGCCGGGCAGGACCACGGTGGAGATGAATCCCGGATCGCTGTCCCGGTCCCCGAACTGGGTGATGTGCTTGGCGCCGGCGATGAGTTCGGCGGACTTCTTCTGCAGGGCGTTGTACGAGCCGGTGCCGGCGCCGGAGTTGACGGCGACATTGCTCGGGTCGATGCCCATGTAGACGTTCTCGGCCTTCGCGCCGCCGAGGAACTCGAGGAACTTGTTGGCGCCGTCGAGGTTCTTCGGCTTGCGGCTGAGCATGAATCCGTCGGTGGGCGCCTCGACCGTGTCCTGACCATACGTCGGGTCGATCTCGGGGAACGCGAAGAAGTCGATGTCGGAACGCAGGGCCTCGTCGGTGATCTGCTGGCCGAGGAAGAGGCCGATGATCGCCATGCCGGACTTCTTGTCGAGCAGCGACTGCGCGGCGTCCTGCCAGGAGCGGCCGCCCGCGCCCGTCTGGTGGTACGCGCTGAGCTCGCGCCACAGGTCGATGGTCCTGGCGGCGCGCTTGTCGGTCCAGGAGACCTCGCCCCGCATCAGGGACATGTGGAAGTCGTAGCCGTTGGCCCGAAGGTTGAGGTAGTCGAAGGCGCCGAGGATGCTCCAGCTGTCGCCGCCGCCGTAGCCGGAGGCAATCGGGGAGAGCCCGTCCTTCTTCATCTGCTTGGCCAGTGCCGTGAACTGGCTCCAGTTCACGGGGATCTGGTAGCCGTACTGCTTGAAGACGCTCTTGCGGTAGAAGACGGCCCACGGGTAGTTGTAGAGCGGGACGAAGTAGTACTTTCCGTCCTCGCCCTTGGACAGCTGCTTGGCCGCGTCGCTGTAGCCGGCGCCTATCTTGTCCCACACGTCGTCGACGGGGCTGGCCAGGCCCTTCTTGGCGAAGTACTGCATGCGGTAGCCGGCGAACCAGGTGAAGACGTCGTCCGGGGTGCCCTGCAGATAGGTGGAGATGCTCTTCTGGAAGGTGTCGTGGTCGACGGTGTTCGTCTTGACCGTGAGCTTGCTGTCCTTCTCGAAGGCGTCCGTCACCGCGGTGTAGGCCTTCTTCGGTGTGGCGTCCGCGCCGTTCGACCCGAACGTCACCATCTTCGGGTCGGACGCGGCCCCTCCGCCACAGGCGGCGAGGGCGGGCATGGCCAGGGCGGCGGCCCCGACACCGAACAGCCCCTGGACCACCTTTCTACGGTTAGGACCTGCCGGGGTCCAAGGCGTGCGGCTCTGCAGCGTCATCGCTACTCCTAGTACGTGTCTGATCCGATGAAGGACTGGATCGCGGTGGCCGCGGCCCCGCGCGCCCACTCCTCGAAGGGCAGCGGACGTGTCATCACGTCGCACTGCGCGGCGGTGCCGAAGGCGGACGCGGTGAACGCGTTGCGGATGCCCTCGGCGAACAGGTCGTATGCGGCCAGGCCCTCGCCGGAGATGATCACTCGCTCCGGACCGAGGAGGTTGACCACCGAACCGATGGCCCTGCCGATGGCCTCGCCGGCCCGTACGTAGACCTCTCGGACCCCGGGGTCTCCGCTGTGGGCCAGTTCCAGCGCCTCGGCCGCGGTGGCCACGGGCCTGCCCGTGGCCTTGCGGATTCCGCGCAGGATTGCGGGGTCCGCCGCGATGGCCTCGACGCACCCGTTGTTGCCGCAGTGGCAGGGCGGGCCGAGCGGGTCGATGGACAGATGTCCGATCTCGCCGGCCACGCCGTGCGCGCCCGACACCACCCGTCCGTGCACCACCAGGCCACAGCCGATGCCGGCGCCGACGGTCACCAGGGCGAAGTCGGAGAGTCCGACTCCGGCCCCGAACCACTGCTCTGCGACCGTGAGCGCCCGCACGTCGTTGTCGACCGTGACCGGCAGCCCGGTCGCGGTCCCGGCGATCCCGGCGAGTGGTACGTCCCGCCACTCCAGGAAAGGCGAGTAGCGGACCACACCGTCTGTGCGGTCCACGTCACCCGAGACGGCGATGCCCAGCCCCCGCACCTGCACACCGAATCCGACGGCCTCCGTGAGGAGTTCCTGCACCAGCGCGATGATGGTGGGGAGCACCGCCTCCGGCTCGCGGTCCGTGAGCCGTACGTGCCGGGCAACCCGGATACGGCAGCACAGATCGGCGAGGACGGCGATGATCTCGTCTCCTGTCACCTTGACCCCGATGAACAGTGCCCTGCCCGCGTCCACCCGTACCGGGTTGGCCGGACGTCCGAGAGCGGGTCGCGCCCCTTCGTCCACGCCTTCGACCAGATAGCCGACCTCCATCAGCGGGCGCACCGCCTTGGTGACCGCGGCCGAGGACAGCATGGTCCGCCGCGCTATCTCGGTCCGGGTGAGCGGGCCGTGGGAGAGCACGGTCGTAAAGACCAGGGAAGCAGCCGGCGTCATCGCCGGGACCGCCTCATCAGGAAAGGTCGAGCGCATGGCCGGAAACTTAAGGGCGGTTCTTTTCCTCTGTCAATGAAAGAAGCAAAGTCCTTTTGAAGTACCTTGCAGGACTGCCCTCAACCTGTGAAAGCTAGACCAGGCACAGGTGTTGACAGTCGATTGAAGGCACGGTTGGCTGCTCACTACTCGTGTGGCGCTATCTGAACGTGAGGATCAATGTCTGCGATCTCCTTCGCCCCGGCCTCCGGGGTGTGGCTGCTCTCCACCGCACGCACGTCGTACGCGCTGCGGATCGACGACACGGGAGCGCCCTGCCACCTCGCGTGGGGACCACGGCTGACCCTCGCGGCGGCCGGGGAGCTCGTGCCTCCTCCGGCCGTGGAGATCAGCAGCTTCGAGGGCCGCCCCGCGGCCGGCGAGGAGCTGCCCGTCGACGGAGGGGCCCGGTACGGAGCGCCGTCTCTCCGAGTGCAGTTCGCCGACGGCACCCGCGCCTTCGAGTGGGAGCCCGTGGGCCACCGGATCGGCGAACCGGCGCCCGGAACGGCGGAACTGGCCCTGGAGTTCCGTGACCGCCACTACCCGCTGGCAGCCACCCTGCACTATCGCGTCCAGGAGGACACCGACGTCATCGAGCGCTGGACCGTGCTGCGCAACACCGGACAGGAACCGCTTTCTCTGCTGCGCGCGGACTCGGCCGCCTGGACGCTGCCGCCGCGCGACGACTACCGGATCAGCCATGTCACGGGCCAGTGGTCGGCGGAGGGCCTGCTGCACCGGGAGCCGATACCGCACGGCGAGACCATGCTCACCAGCCGGCGCGGCATCACCAGCCACCACGCGAACCCGTGGGTGATGCTGGACGCCGGCGACGCCACCGAGGACCAGGGTGAAGTGTGGAGCGCGGCCCTGGCCTGGAGCGGAAGCTGGCATGTCACCGTGCAGCGCACCCCCGACGGACGTACGGCCTTCACCGGCGGAGCGGGGCATGACGGGGCGTCACTGCCGCTCGGCCCGGGCGAGGAGTATGCGACCCCGCGCTACGCGGCCGTGTACACCGACGGCGGCTTCGGCGCGGCGAGCCGCGCCTGGCACGCGTACATCCTGGCCCATGTACTGCCGCACCCGGACGAGTTGCGCCCCGTGCTGTTCAACTCCTGGGAGGCCACTGGCTTCGATGTCGCCGAGGCCGGACAGAAAGCGCTTGCAGGACGGGCGGCGGAGCTCGGGGTGGAGCTCTACGTCGTCGACGACGGCTGGTACGGCGGCCGCCGCGACGACACGGCCGGACTCGGCGACTGGACACCGGCCGCCAAGGGCTTCCCCGACGGGCTCACCCCGCTGATCGAGGAGGTCCACCGGCTCGGGATGCGCTTCGGCCTGTGGGTGGAGCCCGAAATGGTCAACCCGGACAGCGACTTGTACCGCGCGCACCCGGACTGGGTACTGCACTTCCCGCACCGCACCCGCACCGAGCTGCGCAACCAGCTGGTGCTCAACTTGGCGCGCGACGACGTCGCCGAGTGGGCGTACGGCTGGCTGACACGGCTGGTCGCGGACAACGGCATCGACTTCCTCAAGTGGGACATGAACCGCGCCTTCAGCGAGGCCGGCTGGCCCGGCCACGAGGACGGCCAGAACGTGCTGTGGACGCGGTACGTGCACAACCTCTACGGCATCATCGACCAGCTCCGTGCGGACCACCCGGGGCTGCGGATCGAGACGTGCAGCGGGGGCGGCGGCCGCGTCGACCTGGCCATCCTCTCCCGTACGGACCAGGCGTGGCCGTCCGACAACACCGACGCGGCGGACCGGGTCTCCATCCAGCACGGCTTCAGCCAGATCTACCCGGCACGGACGATGGCGGCCTGGGTTACCGATGTGCCCAACCAGCTCACCGGCCGCTCGGTGCCGCTGCGTTACCGCTTCCATGTCGCGATGGCGGGGGTACTGGCGGTGGGCGGCGATCTCGCGCACTGGACGGCGGAGGAACTCGTCCAGGGCGCCGAGCTGGTGGCGGAGTACAAGAAGGTCCGTCATATCGTGCAGCACGGCACCCAGCACCGGCTGCGCGGCCCCGTCGACGACGCACCGTCCGCTGTGCAGTACACCACCGCGGACCGCCGGGAGGCCTTCGTGCTGGTGTGGCAGCGGGGGCCGCGCCACGGCACGCCGCGCCCCGCCCTCAGGCTCGCCGGCCTCGACCCCACCGCGCGCTACCGGGACGCCCGAACCGGCGCCGTGCATCACGCGTCCGTACTGACCGGGTACGGGATCACGCCCAAGCTGCCGTCCGGGGACTGGTCCAGCACCTCCCTGCACCTGATCAGGGTGGACGACGACGGGGGCCGTCAGTAGTCACAGCACCTGTGACCAGGATCCTTAACTGGCACCAGCCAAAGTTCATGACCTGCACTGATGCCAACAACATTCAGTAGCCCCGGCCCACAAATCAGAACTGCACCTGGCACTTTGGTACAGCGTCAGGCGCGGCTGCCGCCGACATGGTCCCGCCACCGACCGCCTCGCTGCGGCGTGTCCGGTCCGGGAGCAGCGGCTCAATCCGCGCCCACGGCGCGTCACTCAAAGACGCAACCAGACCAACGATCGGATAATCCAACAGAAATGCCCTAGATGTCCTGGAACTCGTTCGGCAGCTGATCCATCACGTCCTGGAACTCCTTGCCCGGAACGGCCTGCTGCAGCGTCATGAACACCGCGCCCGAACCTTTCGGCGCGCCACCGTCTCGTCCGTATTCGCGGACTGCCCGGGCTGCTGGCCCGGTTGGCTGAGGTTCCCGATCCCCGCAAGCCGCGCGGCCTGCGACACGGCCTGGTGTACGTGCCGGCGCTGGCTGCCTGCGCGGTGCTGACCGGCGCGACCTCGCTGCTGGCGGTCAGCGAGTGGGCGGCCGATGCCCCGCGAGAGGTACTGGACCGCATCGGCGCCCGCCGCTGCCCGCTGACCGGCACCCGGCCGGTGCCGTGCGAGACGACGATCCGCCGCACCCTGGCCCGCCTCGATGCCGATGCACTCGACCGGGCCGTTGGCGCCTGGCTGGCCGACCGCCGTGCTCAACCTAGCCCGAAGAACCGGCGGGCGGTGGCGGTGGACGGCAAGAGCCTGCGCGGCGCCGCCCGGTCCGGTGGCCGCAAGATCCACCTGCTGGCCGCACTCGACCCCGCCATGGCGCCGGACCGGCGTGGGCCCGGCCGCGATCGCCGGCGCAAGCCCGGTTCACAGGGTCGCCAATCCGCTGACCTTCCAGATTCGGGTCGCCACTTGGAGGTTGAGGCGGCTCTCGACGTCGTTCAGCCTCCGGCCGCTGACCTCATGGATGCGTTGCAGCCGGTAGCGCAGGGTACTGCGGTGGATGGCGAGCGCGCGGGCCGTCCTGTCGTAGTTGCCACCGCAGTCGAAGTACTGGGTGAGGGTGGGCACGAGATCGGTTCCGTGCGCGACGTCGTAGTCCAGGAGATGGCCGAGCCATTCGCGGACGAACTGCTCCACCTCGCGGCCGTCGTCGCCCCGGGCGAGGATGCGGTAGAGGCCCATCTGGTCGAAGTCGGTGGCACCGTACGGTGGCTGGGAGCGTCGGCGGACACTCAGCGCCCGGGTGGCCTGGTCGAAGGACCGGGGGAGGCCGTCCGTCACCTCACATGGACCGCCGATGCCCACGGCACCCCGCCGGGAGTCCAACTCGCCGGCCACGGCCTCGTACAGCGCCGCGCCGTGCGGCTCCCCCTGGACGATCAGAACGGCTATCTCCGAGCGTCTGGCCAGTAGCGACCGCATGCCCAGCGCCTGGGCGGCACGGGAGACCGCCCGCATGAACCGCTCGTTCGCGGGCGTGTCCTGCCACTGCACGACGGCCACATGGTGCATGCCGTGCAGGTCATGGCCGACCGCTTCCGCCCGGGTGTACGTAGCGCTGTCGTCGGCGCCGGTGATGAGATCGTTCACCAGCTCGCGCCGCAGCCGCAGTTCGACTTCCGCGAGGTTGCGGCGGTGGGCGAGTTCGAGGGCCAGAGCGGTGCATGCGTGCTCGAGAGTGAACTCCTCGGCTTCCCCTGCCTCGGTGGCGGGGTCGATGAGGGCGATCGTTCCGAGGATCTCGCCATGGTGGCGGGCCAGTCCGACGAGCCGGTCCTTGTCGCGGACGGGGCTCAGCGCGCGCATGGCGTCCTGGAGGAGCTGCTCCCGCCTCAGCGGTTCGGGCTTGCCGCAGGCGGGGGCGCCGGGCCCTGCCCAGGCCAGCAGGTTCCCGAAGCGGTCCTCGACGCATGCCGGCAGGCCGGTCAGCTGGAACACCGCACGGGCGATGCCGTCCTCCCCGTCGTCGGCCACGCTGGTCCGGGCGAGGACCTCATGGACGGTGCGTTGTTGCTCCAGTTTCGCCACCAGCGCCGTGAGCCGTTCGTTGGTGGCTTCGCGCTCCTCCTTCACCCGGAGCGTCTGCCAGGCGTATTCCCGGTCGCGGCGGCGGGAGTCGGCGTTGTAAAGGGCGGCTCCGGTGGGCTGGGCAAGCGCGTAAACCAGGAAGCGTTGGTCGTCGGACGGCGGCTTCTCCGCGCTGACGACGAGGTAGCCGATCAGCCCGCCGGCGCAGCGCAGCGCGACCGCCCACCCCCAGTCGTCCTCCCGGAGCCGGACCGGCCCGTCCTCCCCGCCCAGTACCGTGAGCTGCTCATCCGCCCGGGCCATGTCCCGCCGGGCGTGCCCGCCGTCGGTGTCCGGGTCGGTGACCGCAGCCAGCTGGAAGCGTTCGTCCTTCAAGAGGTAGCAGGCCTCGGGCCGGCACGGTCCGAGCCGGGGCACCGTGGCCATGGCAAGGCGCAGGATCTCGGCCTCTTCACGCCCATCGAACATCACCATGGCCAGAACGAAAAGGCTGTACAGATGCGCCAGCTGCTCCCGGCTCCATGTGCCCGGAGCGGTGACGGGCGCCTGGCCCTGGACGCTGCTCGTCCCGCTGTTACGGCGAGTCGGGCGAGCCAACCCATGGGCGCCGCTCTGTGCGCCATACATAACCCAAAGCGTACCTTTTGCACTGTTTCTGCGCCTTCTGCGGTTGGCCCGCTTCGCCTATTCGGTCTGGTTGATCATTGGGGTTCCGGCGGGGCCGGGTCTCACCTCTCCCCGCCGTGGGGCTGTGTCCCCGCAGGCGTCTGCCGGGGCGCCCGGTAGCTTCCGTCGGGCAGCTGCTCGGCACGTGACTCCCTGACTGCTTCGTGCAGGGCTTTCCGGAAGCGGCCGGGGCCCCAGGAGCGTCCGCCGACTGTGCACAGCGCTGCCTGAGACCGGGGCGGCCGGCATCCTGACGGCCATGCTCCCCGCGCCTTCGTGGGCGCGCGGGTGCGGATGCGGGCCGGCTCCGGTCCGGCAGCGTGTGGCACGGCAGCCTCGCCGACCATGGCCGGTTGCGTGATCGATGACCGCTCTTCCGGTCCGGCTCGCGAGCTGTGAGGTCCGGAGCCCGGCCGAGAAGCACAGGCGGGGAGCGGTGGTGAAGGTCTCGCTGCGGCGGACGGGAATGCCTCAACGAGGCGTACTCCGTGCTCTCCGACCCCAAGACCCGTGCCCGCTACGACCGCTTCGGCGAGGACTTCCGGCAGATCCCCGAGGACTACGACGAACGGGTGGCCGCCGGCGCGGGTGCCGGATTCGGCAGCTGGGGAGGTGCGGCCGGCGGAGAAGGCGGACCCCGCGTCCGGTACGTCCGGGGCGGCGACGCCGGAGGCGGCATCGACTTCGAGGACCTGTTCGGCGGGCTCTTCGGAGCCGGCGGTGCCCGCGGCCCCGTACCCGGCGCCGACCAGGAGGCCGAACTCCCCCTCACCGTCGAGGACGCCTATCGCGGAGGCAAGCGCAGCATCACCCTCGCCGGTCCCGGGGGACAGCGCACCTTCGATGTCAACGTCCCCCGCGGTGTCGTCGACGGGCAGCGCATCCGTCTGTCGGGGCAGGGCGGCCGTGGCAGCGGCGACGCCCCGCGCGGCGACCTGTATCTGCGCGTACGGATCCAGCCCCACCCGCAGTTCCGGCTCGAGGGCCGGGACGTCAACGTCCAGCTTCCCGTCGCCCCTTGGGAGGCCGCGCTCGGCGCCACGGTCCCCGTCCCCACCCCCGGCGGCACCGCGAAGGTCACCGTCCCCGCGGGCTCCTCCAGCGGCCGCCGCCTCCGGCTGCGCGGTGAGGGCATGCCGAACCCCCGCGGCGCCGACGGCGACCTGTACGCGGAGCTCCGCATCATGGTGCCGCCCAAGCTCACCGACCGCGAGCGGGAGCTGTTCGAGGAGCTCGCCGCCACCTCCTCCTTCGACCCGAGGAAGCAACGATGAGCACCCATCCACCGCGTACCTCCGCAGCGGCCCGGAGAACGACGGCCGTCCGTTACGCCATGGTGCCCGTCCCGGCGCTCGGCCTGGACGGCGTCGCACGCCGCTCCGGGCTCCACCCCGAACTGATCCGCCGGCTCGTCGCGCTCGGCCTGGTCGACGCCCATCGCGACGCCTCGGGGCAGTTGGTGTTCCCGCCGTCCGCACCGGCGACCCTCGCCCGTATCCAGCGGCTCCGTACCGGACTCAACCTCAACTATGCCTCCATCGGCCTGGTGCTCGACCTGCTCGAGCGCATCAGCCTGCTCGAAGCCGCGCTGCGGCACAGCGGTACGAGGAGTGATCAACTTCCATGGATATGAACCGCCTCACCCAGAAGTCGCAGAAAGCCCTGCAGAACGCCCAGACCACCGCCGTACGGCGCGGGCAGACCGAGGTCGACGGAGAGCATCTCTTGCTGGCCCTCATCGACCAGGAGGAGGGGCTGGTACCGCGGCTGCTCGAACAGACGGGTGCCGACACCGGCGCGCTGCGCACCGCACTCGAGGCCGAGCTGGCCCGTAAGCCGAAGGTGACCGGTCCCGGGGCCTCTCCCGGGCAGGTGTTCGTCACCCAGCGTCTGGCGCAGCTGCTGGACACGGCCGAGAAGGAGGCGAAGCGGCTCAAGGACGAGTACGTGTCGGTGGAGCACCTGGTGCTCGCCCTGGCGGACGAGGGGTCGTCCACGGCCGCGGGGCGGGTGCTGAAGGAGCACGGCATCACCAAGGAGGCGTTCCTGAACGCCCTCACCCAGGTCCGGGGCAACCAGCGGGTCACCTCGGCCAACCCCGAGGTGGCGTACGAGGCCCTGGAGAAGTACGGCCGCGATCTGGTCGCCGAGGCCCGCGACGGCAAGCTCGACCCGGTCATCGGCCGTGATACCGAGATCCGCCGTGTCACCCAGATCCTCAGCCGCAAGACGAAGAACAACCCGGTGCTCATCGGCGACCCCGGCGTCGGCAAGACCGCCATCGTCGAAGGCCTCGCCCAGCGCATCGTGCGTGGCGACGTACCCGAAGGGCTCCGGGACAAGACGGTGTTCGCCCTCGACATGGGCTCACTCGTCGCCGGAGCCAAGTACCGCGGTGAGTTCGAGGAACGCCTCAAGGCCGTGCTCAGCGAGGTCAAGGCCGGGGAGGGCCGGATCCTGCTGTTCATCGACGAGCTGCACACCGTCGTGGGCGCCGGCGCGACCGAGGGCGCGATGGACGCGGGCAACATGCTCAAGCCCATGCTCGCCCGCGGCGAACTGCACATGATCGGCGCCACCACGCTCCAGGAGTACCGCAAGTACATCGAGGCCGACGCCGCGCTGGAGCGTCGTTTCCAGCAGGTGATGGTGGACGAGCCGACGGTCGAGGACACCATCTCCATCCTGCGCGGCCTGCGCGAGCGGCTGGAGGTCTTCCACGGCGTCAAGATCCAGGACACCGCGCTCGTCGCCGCCGCGACCCTCAGCCACCGCTACATCACCGACCGGTTCCTGCCGGACAAGGCCATCGACCTCGTCGACGAGGCCTGCGCCCGGCTGCGTACCGAGATCGACTCCATGCCCGCCGAGCTGGACGAGATCACCCGGCGCGTCACCCGGCTGGAGATCGAGGAGGCGGCGCTCTCCAAGGAGACCGATCCCGCCAGCCGGACCAGGCTGGAGGAACTCCGGCGCGAACTCGCGGACCTGCGCGCCGAGGCCGACGCCAAGCACGCCCAGTGGGACGCCGAACGCCAGGCCATCCGCCGCGTCCAGGATCTCGGCCGTCAGCCGGAGGCGGGCACCTCGCGCACCACGTCGGTGGGCTTCTTGTCGAATCGAAGGCCGAGGAAGCGGGGGTGCCGCAGCCTGCCGTCTCGGGTCCACTCGGTGAAGCCGATCTGGGCAACCAGCTCCGGACGCACCCAGTGCGCGCCGCGTACCCGCATCTCGGGCCCCGCCTCGAACGGGGAACGCGACTGCCGCAGAGCCTCCAGGCGGCGGCGCAGGTCGAGCAGGGTGGCCCGGTCGAAGCCGGTACCGACCTTGCCTGCGTAGCGCAGGCGCCCGCCGTCGTAGTAGCCCAGCAGCAGCGCGCCGAAGCCGGCCCGGCTGCCGGTTGGCTCGGTGAAGCCGCCGATGACGAACTCCTGCCCGGCGGCGCACTTGAGCTTGAGCCAGTCGGACGACCGTCTGGCGACGTAGACCGAGTCGGCGCGCTTGGCGATCAGCCCCTCCCAGCCGCGGGCGCACGCCTTGTCCAGGAGCTCCTGCCCGCCATGGTTGCGGTGCGGCGTGAAGCGCAACGGTCCGCGGAACTCGAAGGCGCTGCGCAGCAGCTGCTTCCGGGTGCGCAGCGGCAGCCGGGTGGTGTCGCAGCCGTCCAGCCGGAGCAGGTCGAACAGGAAGTAGACGACGGGGACCCCGCTGGCCAGGGCCGTGCGCGGGTCGGTGAGCTGCATCCTTCGTTGCAGGAGGGAGAAGTCGGTGCGGCCGTCACGGAGTGCGACGATCTCGCCGTCCACGATGAAGTCGGAGCACTCCTGCTCCGCCAGGGCGGCCGCGACCTCGGGGTAGGTGGCATTGAGGGGCAGGCCATTGCGGGAGAGGAGCTGAACGCGGTCATGGCCGCGCAGTCCGAGGGCACGTTCGCCGTCCAGTTTGCGTTCGAAGAGCCAGCCACCGTCGAAGGTCCGCCGGTCGCTGAGCACGGCCAGCATCGGCCGGTCCACCGCGTGCCCGTCCGGTGGCGGGCAGCGCAGGCGGTCTCGTTGTTCCACGGGCAGCCGGTCCAGCAGTCCAGCCCGCATGGCCGCCTCCTCCCGGGTCCGGATGCCCGCCTCGGAGAGTCAACTCCCGGGATCGCCCTCCGCTGCCTGGAACGTCCTGGTCCAGGTGGCGTCGCACCGGCAGCGGGACTGCTCGATCAGATCGCCGTCCTCGGACACGGCCAGGCCGTGGTTGAAGCGGACGTGAACATGCTGACTCATGGCCGGCCGCCTTCCGCTTGTAGTCTCGGGCAGGAGCTGCTGACGGTCCTGCCCGTCCATCATGCAATGGCTCCGGCACGACGGCGACGTGACCGTCGACACGTACAGGGCCGCTGCCTTTCCCCGCCCCGCCGGAGGCGGCGAAGCCGATTTCCCGGTAGCGGTAGGGGCGGCGGTCGCCGTGGCCGCAGGAGGCGGCAGCAGGATCGGTCCCTCTGACGCTTCCTGCCACATCGCGGCGGCAGATAGCAGGCCCATGCTCGGGGCGCGATCGGGCGCCGGCTGGAGCAGACTGGTGGAGGGCCGGACGGCACCACGGCGCAGGCCGTGCGCCCGCATCCGCTGCGTCCCCGATGCGGCGCGCGTCCGCCGCCTGCCCGGCCGCCCCATCCAGGTGAACAGGCAGCAGGCCGGCTACCTCAAGGTGCGGGCGTTCGGGGTGGTGACTCGGCGCGGCAGGGGTGATCGGATGGCAGGTGCGAGCGTGTCGGCCGGAGCCGGTGAACGGCTGCTGGAGGCGCTGGTCAGGACCGCCCAGCAGGCGTCACCTGTGGAACTGCCGACGGCCCTGGAGCGATATGCCGAGGCCATGGGTATGGGCCGTGCCATCGTCTACCTGGCCGATCTCCAGCAGAGAGTGCTGCTGCCGCTGGTCGAAGGCGAGCCGGACCTGGACGTCGACGCTTCCCTGGCCGGATGGGCCTACCGGACAAACTCCCTGCGGGTGGAGGAAGACACGTCCGGCGGGCTGACCCTATGGCTGCCGCTGGTCGACGGAGCGGAGCGGCTGGGAGTCCTGGAACTCCGCATGGAGACACTGGACGGGGTCAAACTCTGGCGCTGCCGG